>JBILPB010000119.1:0-10422 GCA_044374175.1 Bacteroidia bacterium
TGGGATATATTTTTATAAATTTTGAGGTGCAAAGGTAAATATTTTTAATTAGCTAATGGGTTGATGAGCTGATGAAAATTAATTAGCTGATTAGCCGATTAGGCTGATGGAAATTAATTTGGTATTTTAATTAGCTAATGAAATTAGCAGTCCACACAAAGTACTGTTATTCCTATGTCATTGAGGATAATATTTTCTTTGTCCGTCAATGCAAAAGAACCTTTCTTGTCAGAAACCTTTGTAAAAATTGTTATCAAATCAATTTCTTGATCTTTCATATATTTCAAAGTCTCTTTTGAGTATCCTTTGGTGTGTTGATCAGAAACTATTTCTAAATATTCGTTTTCAATCCCTTTCGCATTTAAAAACTGTTGTGCTGTTTTAACGTTAATCATCACTTCACGATCAAGCGCTAATCCATATTTAACAATAGCAAAAATGATGATTTTTCCATTTAGTGCCAGCAGATGCGTGGTTTTTTCCAGCATTTTTAAATAGGTGGTATGATGAGAAACTGGGACGAGTACATTCTTAAATCCCTCTTCCACCACTTTTGATTCCTTATTTAATACCAAAAAAGGACAATTTACCTCCTGAATTAAATTGAAAATTTTAGAACCAAACAAGTGTTGCAAAATACCATGTTTGCCATGGGTTCCTGCTACCACAATATCGGAAGCAAATTTGAGAATTGCTTCTTGTACACCTTCAACTAAATTGCCCGAGGGAATATAGGTTTGATGTTGTACCCCTGCCTCACTGGCTTTATCGAGGTAAGGTTTAAAACTTGCATTTATTTCATCAATTTTATTTTCTGCATTTGAATTAGAAACATTACAAAAAATAATTTTATTGTTATTTAATTTTGCAAGAATCAGGGCTTGCTTTACCACCAAATCAGACATTGGTGAAAAGTCTATTAACAGGAGCATATTTTTCATAAAAGATACATTTATCTCCTACAAAGGTAAAAAATATATCAAGTAAATATATTGGTTTTATACACTGCTTCCAATCAGTCAAATTTTAACTTTTAATATTAAAGTTAACACATTTTTATTTTCTTGAAATAACAATAAAATTAGATAAGTTCTGCTTAGAATACCTAAAGATTAAGGGTTATTAGTAGGATAAAATTTACAAATAACCCTTGTGTTTTTAACTTTCAGCAGGTTCAAATTTAGCATCTCAGTTTGCAAATTATTCTCTTGCTTTTATTACTTTGAAATTTTTTGTTTGTTTCAAATTCTGCACTTTTATAACATAAATGCCATCACTCAAATTTTCAATATTTATGCTTGTTGATTTACTATTTGGTGATTGTGTTTTTATAAGTGCGCCTTGCAGATTATACACTTGAATATTATCAATTGGGTAATTTAATGATTTAATATTGATGAAATTGCTGCTTGGATTTGGGAAAATTGTTATTAGTTCGGGATTTGTTATTTCATCTTTAAGCCCCAAATTCATCGCCAAACAAGATGGAATACTATCCATGTAATACAACTGTCTGATGGTATTTACATCATTAAAAAAACTTTCGTAATAATTTTGAGTTCCATACGTATTTACAGAATCAATTTTATTGACAAATGCATATGCAAAGTGTATGGTATCACCAGCTGCAAAATTACTTGGTCCTGATGATTGCACACTTCTCCAATCCGCTGCTTCATTGCAATTCCAAGTAGCCGTATCCCATGGACTGCCATCAAATGAATAACTTGTTGGCGTTGTTCCACCATAACCGCTATTACCAGTGGTTAATGGTGTATTATCTTTCCAAATAGATTTTAAATAATTAAAAAATTGCGCTGGAAACATTGGATTGCCCTGTTGAGATTGATCATTACGAAAATTTAAATTATGCATCATTAAGTTTTCTTCATTAACTTCATCTATTATGCCATTATTGTTATTGTCAATTCCATCGTTTGGAATTGCTTTACTTCCCCTTAATATGGTATTTCCAGTAAGGGGTGGATAGGCGCCATAGGAATTTCCAGAACCGCTACCATCTTGTTCATCTGAATTATAACAATAAGATAAATTTAGTGGGATATTACAGGCAACAAAGTCATCATAATATACACCAATATCCGGATCTCTCCAATTTCCAACATAGAAGTCCTGATAATTGATATTACTTCTATTAATGATATCGTATTCATAAAAAATGGTTTTATTTACCACCTTTAAACTATCCAATAAGTTATCACATGTAAAAGCATAGGCCGAGGCGTGAATTTCAACACCAATCGGCAATCCACCTGTTTCTCCATGGCTTGTTAATTTATCATTAAAAATCCAAAACAACATTTGGTCTCCTTTAATTTTTGGATAATCACCATCTCCTAATGGATTATAAATTCCATCAGCATTGACATCTACAAAAGGGGCCAGTTTCCTTGAGAAATTATCGCCACCATTTGCTGGCCAATCAATAATATCAAAAAGTGGTTTGTACATTCCATTTTGGACTGTTCCGTTTTGAAATGCCCATTTAAATTCTTCAATATCAAATCGATTTATTTTCCAAATTTTATCATATCGAATAGATTGTAAAGTATCAATTGAGGCTGTCACAGTATCTAATGGTCCTGGCCAAAAATCGCATCCTATTTGTCTGTAAGTTTGTGCTGCAGTATGCAAATTTCCAGCATTATCAATCCCGCCCAGCCATAGAGCTTGACTAAAATTTGATTGTTTGCCTGTACCTTTTGGAAATTCACATCTTGCCACCTCAAGTGTTTGATCCCAATGCATATCTCCTCTATTAGTGACCAATGCCCTTACCTCGTTAATATCATTAAATTTATTATTTCTCATTAAACCATTTTGTCCAAAAGAATCATAATTATCTAAATCTACCACTGCTATGGCATTATTGGCTAAGAAATAGTGAATGAGCGTGTTATTTGCAGTTGGTAACCATTTAAAATGGGCATTATTTTGGGCTACAGGAAATTGCGAAAGATTATAAATTCTTTTTTCATTGAATTCAAAATAAGTGAATGAAAATCGATCACTGAAAAATATCAATCCATTAGGTGTGGTACACATTTTAGTAAAGTTAACATAATCATCAATTTTGTCGTGAAATAATCCATCATCAAAATATTCAAAGGTTTGGCCATTAAAATATTGCACATTTATATGATATGTAATATCATAGGATTGAAATACAAGCCAGAGTTTATTATCGTAAACACCAATATCTTTAATTTTAGTGGTATGCAAGTTAGCGTTAGCGGTGAGGAAAGTTGTGGATATGCCATTATCAATTTTAGTTAAGCCATTTTTTGTGACTACCCAAACTGTGTTATTGAGTGTTTTTATATTTAAAACGGTATCATTATTTAAATTACCATTCGATATATTATAACTTGTTAAGGTGCTTCCATTGTAATTGTAAAGCCCACTATTGGTGCCTAACCAAAAACCATTATTGTTCTTAGCAAGGCAAGTAATATTAGTGCTAGGAATGCCTGTTACTGAATTACTAAAATTAGTAAAATTAGCGCCATTGAAAACACTAAAGCCATTATCAAATCCAATAAGTAATTCATTGTTTGAATATGAATAGAGTGACTTTAAATTATTAGATAAAATAGTACTGTTGGATATATTGAAGTTAATCCAGTTTGAGTTGCTGTACATCATTAATCCACCAACATTGCCACAATAGATGTTCCCTTGCGCATCTACTTCAAGTGCTTTTATTAATGATGATGAAGGAGGTAAACTTGGTAGAAATGTCAATCCATTAACTGCCATTGCTCTTTGTGCAGTGATCATAAATAGTAATAATAGTAGCTTTTTCATGATTTCTGTTTTTTATGATGACTACATTTATTTTAATAAAGTTGCCTACTACAATAAATTTAATCAATCATAGCCTAAAAATTAGAATCACACGTAAGTTTGATATACTTCTTTTACATTTGTAAATCAATTAGAACAAATGGAATATATCTTCAATGCTAAAGATCAAGGTTTTCTTTGCCTTAAGCATAATCAAAAATCGCTTGAGCAAAATTATTATATTGATAAAAGTGAAGGAACCTCATCACCATTGGGTTGCATAAGTCACCAAAAACTATTTCAAATTATTTCGCCTTATACAGTAAAAAAACTCCTTTACAAGTCATACATGAAAGAGTAATAGCAGCAGCTAAGCGCCTGGTGTATTATACAGATAAATCAATTAAAGAAGTGGCTGATGAATTAGGCTTTGAAGACGTAGCCCATTTTAGTAAATTTTTCAAAAATGTAACTACAAAAAGTCCAAGTGAGTTAAGAAACAACCAAATCCTTAAAAATTAGGGAAAAATATACATCAGGTTGGGAAGTATAAGCAACTGAATTAAATATTATAAAGGCAATTTTGTAAACTATATCAATCTGGCAGATCACAAACATTTTTGGTGTTTTAATGTTTGATTGTGTACAGAATAATTAATTTAAAGTAAAATCAATAAAAGCATAAACCAATGATAAACAAATTGAAAACATTTTTCGTGTTAATTACGCTACTGCTTGGCGTTTGGACAATCAATTCTTGCAAAAAAAAGGAAAAAGAATTAGATGAAGAACTTTTTGAACTTGCAAAAGAAACTGCTGGTTTTGTGTGGTATAAAAACTCTAGCAGCTTATTAAGCAAAAGTAGTGGTAGCGGACATCCACAAACATCCTTAAGAACACGATACAATGCAGCTGCAGCCACTAAGTTAGACGCAAATGGTAAGATAACAGCCAATGCAACATTCCCGGAAGGTGCTTTGATAGTAAAAGAATTATTTGAAAACTCCACCACGGTTAGTAGATATGCTATTTTATACAAAAAAACTGATAGTCCTTCTGCAGATGCCAAAGGGTGGGTGTGGGGTTATATCGATGCCAATGGAAAGGTTGCTGAGCCAGCTTCAAATAAAGGAAAAGCATGTATCAGTTGCCATAATCAAGCCGATAATATTGATTATATGTTAATGAATAAATACTTTCCATAAAGCCTCTGGAATACAAAAAAACAAATAATAAAATCAAAATGAGTAAAGCCCAATCATTTATAAAATTAGTAGTTGTGTTCCAGTTATCCATACTGGTAGCTTGCGCACAGCCTGACAAACCTGCATCAAAAAATATCGAAAGCAAAATAAATTCCAACATGTTATCAAAACCAAATAATCCTTATTACTCAAATACCGATACTACAAAACTAGTTTTGGAAGATAGCGTTTGGAAAAGAATTTTACCCAACGATGTTTATGAAGTTTCGCGCCATGCAGATACCGAAAGACCTTTTACAGGTAAATATTGGAATACAGAAGATAAAGGAACTTACTATTGCGCAGCATGTGGAAACAAGTTGTTTAAATCGGATGCCAAGTTTTCGAGCAGCTGTGGATGGCCTAGTTTTTTTGAACAAGAGAACAAGCAATCAGTAGTTTATAAAGAAGATAATACTTATGGCATGCAACGCATTGAAGCACTCTGTGGTAGATGTAACGGGCATTTGGGCCATTTGTTTGATGATGGACCACCGCCTACAGGAAAAAGATATTGTATGAATTCTATTGTATTAGATTTTGTGCCTGATACAAAATAATCACCCTAATAATAACAAAATGAAAAAAATAATTTTAACGCTTGTTATGCTATACAGCACAGCCCAAGCCCAAAATTTAAAAACAATGACAAACGATCATACAGAAAAAATAACCCTTGGGGGTGGATGCTACTGGTGTATAGAAGCAGTTTTTCAAATGCTAAATGGAGTAGTAAAAGTAGAGTCTGGTTTTTCGGGTGGAAAAGTTAAAAATCCTTCCTATAAAGATGTTTGCGCAGGCACAACTGGTCATGCAGAAGTAGTACAAATTACATTTGATAACACAAAAACGAGTATAGAAGAAATTTTAAAAGTGTTTTTTACTGTGCATGATCCAACTACGTTAAATCGTCAAGGTGCCGATGAAGGAACGCAATATCGCTCTGCCATTTTTTATCACAATCAAAATCAATATAAAATTGCTAAAGGAATTATTGATGAATTAAATAAAGTAAAAGCTTATTCGAAGGCCATCGTAACGGAGTTAACAGCATACACCGTGTTTTACAAAGCCGAAGCATATCATCAAAACTACTACAACGATAATAAAGGTGAACCTTATTGTCGTATGGTAATTCAGCCTAAAATTGAAAAATTTGAAAAAGTATTTAAAAATAAAATTAAAAAATAATAGGAATAGACCCCAGAAAAAATTATCATTTTTAATGGGGTCAATACTACTATAAATTACCTTTTCGCATGCTCAAGTAGTCAAGAAAACAATTGTTGAGCATTTTACAAATACAAAATGTAGTATTTATGCCATTAGTAATCCAGCGCTTAATAACATCTTAAATTCCAGCTTTCGCTTGTGTCCTCACAAACGAGTATATACCCTCCTCAAAGCCTTCGTTTGTGTCCTCCAAAGCCTTCGTTTCTGTCCTCCAAAGCCTTCGTTTGTGACCTCACAAACGAAGTAATTAAACCTCCCATCCCTTATTTAATCACCTTTCCATTCAATCCTGTAATCTTTAATGAATCCAAAATCATCAATGCCTTCCTCATAAAATTTTGCTGAAGAATATTGATATCCTGCAGGAGAATCAACCAACTTCCACCTTTTTTGAAGTGGGTTCTGGTGTATATAGTTTAGCTTTTGCTTAAAAACATTCTGGGAGTATAGTTCAATAGGTAAAGAATCTCTTTGCCAAAACATATATTTTCTGGATTTGCAATTTACCCCATAAAATTCATGAATATAAGCATTTTCATTTCTAAGTGTTTTCTGAAATTGATGCGAAGTATACTTCATAAAGGAAGTATGAGGCATTTCTGTTCCATTGTTTTTAAGCATTTTCCAGATAATATGGAAATGATTT
Organism: Bacteroidia bacterium; assembly: GCA_044374175.1. Taxonomy (GTDB): domain Bacteria; phylum Bacteroidota; class Bacteroidia; order UBA4408; family UBA4408; genus CAIKXD01. The sequence continues at coordinate 6,931 of JBILPB010000119.1, forward strand.
GGCATAATTACAAAACCATATACTACAATTAATTCTTTAGAGCTAAGATATCTCAAAGAATCAATCATTATATTTTTGTAATTTTCTGATTTAAGTAGATGCCTCCATCCCAAAATTGAGGCAGTATAAAAATAAGTTTTGTTAAGTTCCATAAATTAAACAGTTTATCATTTCCTCCTCACCCTCGTTTGTGTCCTCAAAAACGAGGATAAAAAAAAGACCCGCTCTAAATTTTAAAGCAGGCCTTTTCAAGAAATGAATTTCTAATTTTTAGTATTACCAACCATCAAAATTTCACTCACCATTATTTCGGTAATATAACGTTTAACGCCATCCTTATCTGTATAATTACGATTGGTAATTTTACCTTCAATGGCTACTTCACTGCCTTTCTTTAAGTACATCTCTACAATGCGCGCTTGATTTCCCCAAGCCACCACATTATGCCATGTGGTGTCTTTTACTTGTTCGCCATCGTTATTTTTATACGATTCTGAGGTGGCCAAACTAAACTTCGCTAATTTTTTGTGATTGCTGGCTTCCTTCACTTCTGGATTCATCCCTAGATTACCGATTAGTCTTACTGAGTTTCTTAAATTGTTCATGTGACGTGTTTTTTAAATTGTTAATTTTAAGATTTAAGTTGTTTTGTGTATTTAATTTTAATTAATCTCTTTTATTACCTACCATCAATATTTCGCTCACTACAATTTCAGTAATGTATCTTTTTACCCCTTCCTTGTCGGTGTAGTTGCGGTTGGTAAGCTTTCCTTCGATGGCAATTTCATATCCTTTTTTCAAGTATTTTTCTGAAAAGGTAGCTTGATTTCCCCAAGCAATTAAATTATGCCATTGTGTGTCGCTCACTTTTTCGCCATCATCATTTTTGTACACTTCTTTTGTGGCTAAACTAAATTTAGCCAGTTTCTTGTCTTTACCGATTTCCTTTACTTCTGGATTCATACCTAAGTTTCCGATAAGTCTTACTGAGTTTCTTAAATTGTTCATGTTACGTGTTTTTTAAATTGTTGTTTTTAAGATTATTTTAATTGTTTGTTTTTAATTAGTCTTTTTTGTTACCGATCATTAATATTTCGTTTACGATAATTTCTGTGATGTATCTCTTGATGCCTTCTTTATCGTTGTAGCTGCGGATGTTAAGCTTACCTTCAATAGAAATTTCATGTCCTTTTTTCAAATACTTTTCGGCCAACTTTGCTTGATTTCCCCAGGCAATAACATTATGCCATTGTGTATCGCTTACTTTTTCGCCATCTTTATTTTTATAGATAGCGGAGGTTGCTAAACTAAATTTTGCCAGCTTCTTGTCATTGCCGATTTCCTTCACTTCTGGATTCATCCCTAAGTTGCCGATTAGTCTTACTGAGTTTCTTAAATTGTTCATGTTACGTGTTTTTTAAATTATTATTTTTAAGAAGATTTATTTAAATTTTATTTTTTTTGTGTTTGTGATGATTAATCTTTTTTGCCCCCGATCATTAATATTTCGTTTACAATAATTTCAGTTACATATTTTTTAACTCCTTCTTTGTCTATGTAATTGCGACTTGTCAATTTTCCTTCAATGGCAATTTCATTTCCTTTTTTCAAATACTTCTCGGCCAATTTTGCTTGATTTCCCCATGCAATTAAATTATGCCATTGCGTTTCGCTCACTTTTTCGCCATCTTCGTTTTTATAAACTTCTCTGGTAGCTAAACTAAATTTAGCCAACTTTTTATCGGTGCCGATTTCTTTTACTTCAGGATTCATACCCAGATTACCGATTAATCTTACTGAATTTCTTAAATTGTTCATGTTACTTGTTTTTTAATTGTTTATGTAATTATTTATTTGAATTCGTTTTTTGTTGTGCTAAACCAGTTGTTTCGATTTGACGGTGCAAAGGTGTGGCGACTTCCAAATAGTAGTCGGTAGGCAAACATTTCTAGTCGAATAGTGTCGTTTGCAAGCGTTTGAAAACGGATAAATCGATGCCTTTCAATGAGATTAAATATCAGAATAACAGTTAGATAGCATTTATATTCGTGGAAATTGATTCTCTTCAAAAAAACTTAATTTTTTTTACCCAGTTTATTTATCAAATGCATAATTTGGCTTTAACCCAAAATTTAAAACTATTTTTACCGCCTTAGTCAAACTAAAAAATGCCTTATTTCAAAGCCGATTTTATTTACCCTATTTCGCAAGCGCCAATTAAAAATGGTGTGATACACTTAAGTGATAATGGTGAAGTTTTAAATGTTTTTACGCAAGAGCAAATCAATGCCATAGAACCATCACAAATACAATGTTTCAAAGGCATTATAACGCCAGGATTTGTCAATGCTCATTGTCATTTAGAGCTTTCGCATCTTTATCAGCAAATGCCAGAACAAACAGGTTTGGTAGGCTTTATTAAGCAATTGCAACAAATAAGAAATCGATCTAATGAAGAAATAGAGGAAGCTACCATATTATGGCAACAAAAAATGTACGATGCTGGTATTGTGGCTGTGGGCGATATTTGCAACGGCCCCAATTCATTAAAAGCTAAGCATAAACAATTACTGCATTATCATAATTTTATAGAACTGTTTTCATTTAATCCTGCAAAAGCAAATGAAAGTTTGCAATATGGTTTGGCATTATTGAATCAGTTTAATCAATTGGCTATTGATAAAACCAAATTTACTTCAAGTATAAATCCACATGCACCTTATAGTACATCCTTGGAGCTAATAAAGTTGATTGCAGATTTTAATGGAAATAAACATTTGCCTCTATTTATTCATAATCAAGAATGCCAGGCTGAGTTAAACATGTATAAGAATGCTACTGGCGATTTTATAGATATGTTGCACAGTTTTGGTATCGATACCACACATTGGAAAAAGCAACCAATCGGTTCAATGCTTGCGGTAGCTAATTTGCTCAATCAAAACACAAAAATGTTATGGGTGCACAACACGTATAGCACTGCGCATGACATTGCAGAGGTTATGCAATTGGTTCCCAATTCATATTTTTGTTTGTGCCCTAACGCTAATTTATATATAGAAAATAAGCTCCCAGATTTTAATTTTTTTTTAAATTTAAAGGACAGTGTTTGCTTAGGTACTGATAGTTTAGCTTCTAATCATCAATTGTCTATTATAGCTGAAATGCAAACTATTCAGCAAAATGCCGCAATTGAATTCGATACACTAATAAAATGGGCAACGCTCAATGGAGCAAAGGCCTTAGGCTTTGATGCGCAACTTGGATCCATCGAAAAGGGAAAAAAACCTGGTTTAAATCTTTTAGATTTTAAAAATTCAGCACTAATTTTTGATAAAGAAACCAAATTGCAAAAATTGATTTAGTAATATTTTTATTCATTGTTGTCCGCTAAAAGTACAAAAATGAATTTTAGCTTTTTCAAGTAATTGATTTTCAATTGTTTTCAAACCCAGTTTAGGTTTTTTAAAAATCAAGCCCCCTAAAAAAGCG
>JBILPB010000276.1:0-2658 GCA_044374175.1 Bacteroidia bacterium
TTCCAAACAAACAAATCGCCATTTATTATATATCCATCTCCTGCATTACCCGTTGAAGGTAAATCATTGGTTGAATTTAAGTTATCTATGATATTTACTCCACCACCGCTTCCGCCTCCTTGCAAGCTTGTGAGAATTGGTGTTATGTATGTCGTTCCATTGGCATAAGTAAAAGTTAATGAGCCATCGCCATTATCGGAAACCGAAGTTAGACCATTTCCCGCTTTACCTGCATAAAATGAATAGGGTACAGTTACTAATTGCTCCGGTGCAGTAGAACTTATTGTCCCATTGATGTCAAAATCTACAACTAAATAGTACTTTCCAGTGCCCCAATTGATTTGGTTAAAGTTAGTTATAGTACCTTGTAAATAAACCCCATCACCAATTTTTACAGTAATTTGACCATTCGCATCCGTGGAAGCATAATGCTCTTCCTTGTACAATAAATTCCCTAATTCGTCATTGATATTTACATACGTTGAAAACGACTGATTGGTTAACGGTAAATTTGGGTTTGCACCATTTACATCGTATAATACCGCTTGGTAGTTGATGTAGGGTGGTGGGATGGTTTGAGAGAACCCAACAAAAGCGAAACAAACAAGAAAGAGAACTAACAGATTTAACTTTTTCATCTAAAATAATTTTAAAACTTATAATACCAACTATTTAAGCAAATTGCGATAACAGTTCATTTTTAACCAACATTTTTCTTTCTAAAAACGAAATAAACATCAATTCATTTAATTACTATTATGAAGAGTAATTTTCGTTTTTCCAAACTAAAATCGCAACAAATCTACTTAAATAAAATATCATTTTCACCTAATTATCAGGTATTTATCAATAGCACATTCAACCACCAAAGTTAATTAACCAATTCTGAAATTTATTTCTCCGACTTCAAGTTTTCAATCGCTTTCTCCAAAGAATTAACTTTTGCATTTAATTCTTTAATCGCTTCCAATAAAACTGGAACCAATTGGTTGTAATCAACGGTTTTATACAAAGTTTCATCTCCTGCATTAATGAATAGTGCTTTTTCTTGAACCATTTCCGGAAATACAGCTTCTAATTCTTGCGCAATTACACCATATTGTTCTCTTGACTTTAAATTAATTTTTCCATCAGGACTTTTGGATTTTGTTGTTATCGTATAATGCTTTCCATTAATTAACGTTAGTTTTTCAAGTGAATTTCCAATGGGTATGATATTAGACTTTAGTCTTTTGTCAGAAGCGGTAATCCATCCTCCTAAAGCATAACCTGCTCCATCGCAACCTAAATCTGCGGTAAAGTATCCTGCCCACCCTGTTAATATATCATTAGTCTCACCATATATGCCATTAAATCCAACTCCATACGTTCCTATTCTATCACCTGTTGTTGCATTATTTCTTCCATAAACTCCAAAGCCTAAACCATAGTTTGTTTCGCCAACAACTCCATTGAATCCTTGCCCATATACTCCAAAACCAGCAGTTGTTCTTAAATTATTACCATAAACTGCTGCAACTCCTGTAGCTGTGGATGGGATTTGTCCAGACACACCATAACCTGCACCGCTGTTATTTCCTAAAATCGCTGAATTACTTACTGTTGAGCTATTTGTATTTGCCTGTATTGCGGCAAAGGTATTGGCAGAGCTAGTGCTTTCAGCTCTGAAACCTACTCCAATTCCAGTTACGTTTGCCAAGAAAGATGTTGAATTAGCCACAGCAGAATTCACTTCAATCCCGGTTGTATTTGTTCCAGAATTATTTATTCTAAGCGAACCAGCATCAGTTGTTATAATCCTACCAAGACCAGCTCCACCAAAATCATATGCCTGATCCAATGTTCCTCCTGAACCACCTGCTGGCAAAGTCACCGTATTTCCATTTAAAATTGTTAATTGACTTCCATTTATTGATAATGTTTGAGCGTCACTTCCCGCTGGGCCTTGCGGACCAGTAGCGCCTGTAGCCCCAGTGGCGCCTGTTGCTCCTGCGATTCCTTGTGGGCCTGCTGGACCTGTTGCGCCAGCTGGACCTTGTAAACCTTGTAAACCTTGTAAACCAGTAGCGCCGGTTGCACCGTTACAAATATACTTGGTGAGTGTTGCATTAATTTCACCCGCATCTAATGTTCCATTTGCGTTGGCATCTAAACCATATTCAAGTTTCACTCCACCTGTTGTACAGTTAGCTCCTGCAGATTCTGTGGTGGTTTTAACCAAAGAATTTTGTCCATTGGTTCCGTTTGCTCCGTTTGTGCCCGCAGCACCCTGGGCTCCTGTTAATCCGATTGCTCCTTGTGGACCGGTAGTTCCTGTTGCTCCGACGATACCATTACAAACATATCTCGTCAGTGCTGGATTAATTTCTCCTGCCTCTAAAGTCCCGTTTGCATTTGCATCCAATCCTGATTCCAATTTCACACCACCTGTTGAACAGTTTGCTCCTGCAGGTTCGGTTGTTGTTTTTATCAAGGCATTTTGACCATTAGCTCCATTTGCTCCTGCTGGACCTTGAATGTTTCCAACATTATCCCACGAATTGGTAGTCTGATTCCAAACAAACAAATCGCCATTTATTATATATCCATCTCCTGCATTACCCGTTGAAGGTAAATCATTGGTTGAATTTAAGTTATCTATGATATTTACTCCACCAC
>JBILPB010000015.1:0-32723 GCA_044374175.1 Bacteroidia bacterium
ACCCCATTTGGAAAAACAGATAAAATTGTAGGTGGTGCTGCCACATACATCTGTCTTTCAGCCTCTTACTTCACAAAAAAAATCAACCTGGTATCGGTTGTAGGGGAAGATTTCCCTCAAGATTCCATTAAAATGTTGCAAAATCATGGCGTAAATACCAATGGCCTGCAAGTTAAAATGGGAGAAAAAACTTTTTTCTGGAGTGGAAAATATCATAACGATATGAACAGTCGCGATACTTTAGACACCCAATTAAATGTTTTAGAGTCATTTGACCCAGTTATTCCGGAAGCTTACCAGGATTGCGAGTTTTTAATGTTGGGGAATTTAGTCCCTGCCGTGCAACGTAAAGTAATTATGTCGCTAAAAAACCGACCAAAACTAATTGTAATGGACACCATGAACTTTTGGATGGACATTGCTATGGACGAATTAGTAAAAACCATTGCGATGGTAGACGTTTTAACCATTAATGATGCTGAAGCGCGTCAGCTTTCTGGAGAATACTCTTTAGTAAAAGCAGCTCAAAAGATATTAAAAATGGGTCCAAAATACCTGATCATTAAAAAAGGAGAGCATGGTGCTTTATTATTTAATGATAAGCAAGTGTTTTTTGCACCCGCTTTGCCATTAGAAGATGTTTTTGATCCAACTGGTGCAGGTGATACTTTTGCTGGTGGATTTATTGGTTACCTTGCCAATTCAAAAGATATTTCTTTCGATAATATGAAAAGAGCTATCATTTACGCATCTGCAATGGCTTCGTTCTGTGTGGAGAAATTTGGCACCGAGAGAATTGTTAACTTAGGAAAAGAAGAGTTAGAAAATAGGGTGCAAGAATTTATTAATTTAGTGCAATTTGATATTGCTTTAGTATAACAAAATTAGTAATGAATAAAGAAGGCAAAGTATATGTAGCAGGCCACCGAGGCATGGTGGGCAGTGCTTTAGTGCGTAAGTTAAAGGCAGAAGGTTTTAATCATATTATTACAAGAACTTCGGCTGAATTAAATCTTACCAACCAACAAGCAGTGGCCGATTTTTTTGCAACAGAAAAACCTGATTACGTTATTTTGGCAGCAGCTAAAGTAGGTGGGATTTTAGCCAATAATACTTATCGCGGGCAGTTTATATACGAGAACATGATGATTCAAAACAATGTGATTCATCAAAGTTATGTAAATGGGGTTAAAAAGTTATTGTTCTTAGGTTCTTCGTGCATTTATCCTAAAATGGCACCTCAGCCGTTGAAAGAAGATTATCTTTTAACAGGCACCTTGGAAGCAACCAATGAACCCTATGCCATTGCTAAAATTGCAGGTATAAAAATGTGTGAAGCCTATCGTAGCCAATATGGCTGTAACTTTATTTCGGCCATGCCTACCAATTTATATGGACCAAATGATAATTATGATTTAAATAATTCTCATGTGTTGCCTGCCTTGATACGTAAATTTCACACTGCTAAAGTTAATGGTGCTGCCACGGTTGAAATTTGGGGCTCAGGTACACCTCGTAGAGAGTTTTTACATGTAGATGATTTAGCCGATGCATGCTACTATTTATTGCAAAATTATGACGGAGAACAATTGGTAAACGTGGGCAGTGGTGTTGATGTTACAATTTTAGAATTAGCCCATATGGTTAAAGAAATTGTGGGATTTACTGGTGAAATTAAAATGGATGCTACAAAACCAGATGGTACACCGCGCAAATTAATGGATGTAAGTAAACTAGAAAAAGTAGGATGGAAATATAAAATATCTTTACTAAAAGGTATATCGGCAGTTTACAAGGAAGTACTCGAAAATAAAATATTTGATAAATAGTTTTTAGTATGCGAAATTTTATAACCATATCGATTAAATATTCAACGTTTTTACTTGCGATATGGGTATTTTGGCCTGCTTCATTCTTGATTGCCCAACCTATCATCTATCAGCACAATCAGTTTTTTGCTCAAGACTTGGAAAGGCAAGCTGCAGCGCTAGATAATAGTTACAATGCAAGTATAAAACCTTTTGTAAATGGTGTTAACTATGATAAAAAAACCTTAGATTCGGTTTACTACGAGCGCCATGCAGTAAAGCAATACAGCAATGTTTGGAGCAGAAAATTGAAACAAGAAAGCTTGTTATTAGTAGATAGTAATAATTTTAAACTTTCACTAGACCCTTTGTTTTATTTTGAAGCAGGACAAGACAGCAAATACAGCGATAGCCTTTACTATACCAATACCAGAGGGGTCTTAATCAGAGGAAGTATAGGTAATGATTTTGCTTTTGAATCTACTTTTTTAGAAAATCAAGCGGTGATGGTAGATTATGTGAGTGATTTTGTAAGAAGTTGGGAGGTTGTGCCAGGCCAAGGTCGTGTAAAGAAATTTAAAACTAATGGTTATGATTTTGCGAATGCCTCTGGTGTGATAACCTATAGTCCATTTAAGTTTTTAAACTTGATGGCAGGCTCAGGAAAACTTTTTGTGGGTAATGGGTATAGATCATTATTATTGAGCGATAATGCATTTAGTTACCCCTATTTTAAAGTTAATTTCCATAGTAAAAAATTCAGCTACACAGCTGCGTGGGCATCAATGCAAGTAATAAAAAATGGACGTTTTACTTTTAATAAATTAAGTGAACCTATTTTTACAAAAAAAGCATACACCTTTCAATACTTTAGCTACCTACCTATTAAAAGAGTGGAGCTCGGTTTGTTCCAGGCTGTGATGTGGCAAGCCCAAAGGCCGGGCAATACCAATTTCGATTTTAATATTTTAAATCCAGTTATTGGTGCTCATACTGCTCAGTATAATTTGTATGATATCAACAATGTGATGCTAGGTGCCAATTTAAATATTAAAGTAACTTCAAGCATTAATCTTTATGGACAATTGATGATAGATGATTTGAACAATAATAAAATTGGGTTGCAAGCTGGAGCAAAGTATTTTGATGTAGCCGGCATTAAAAATTTATATGTACAGGGAGAGTTTAATCAAGTAAATGCCTACAGTTACTCCTTACCAACAGCTTATCAAAGTTTTAGTCATTATAATCAGGCATTGGCACATCCTATGGGTGCAAACTTTACCGAGTTGGTGGGTTTAATTAATTATAGGTTTAAAGATTTTTTTGCTTGTGCAAAACTCAATTTGATAGATTATGGTAAAGATCAGTTTGGCTATTATGCAGGCAACAGCGTAATTAGAGATTATTCACCAACAGACATGCAAGCTAATACCAAGCAGGAGAAAGCAACTACGCAATTGGTTGATATTAAACTAGGGTATTTAGTAAACCGTGCTTCCAACTTAAACATTGCTATTGGCGCCATGCTTAGAGATCACAAAAGTGATTTTAATCCATTGCAAACTAACTATGTTTATGTAAGTATTGGCACTGCTATTTCAAATAAATATTATGATTTTTAAAACAATTCAAGCGCTTTTTACTTACTTTGTGGAAATAAAAACTACATGGGATTAACTATACTGGCCTTTATCACTTCATTTTTAGTGGTCATATTTTTTACGCCTTCTCTAATCAAAGTTGCCGAGTTAAAAAATTTGACCGACACCCCTGATGCCTTGCGCAAATTACATAAGCGCAGTGTACCTGCCATTGGTGGTATTATTATTTATGCAGGTACCTTGTTTTCTTATGCTTTGTGGTTACCTACGGATGATGCAACTGATTTTAAATTTATTGTAACCACCACGCTATTAATGTTTTTTGTAGGCGTAAAAGATGACATTATTGGCACTGCACCTATAAAGAAATTAGCTGCAAATGTATTATGCGCTTTAGTAATTGTGCTGATGGCAAATATCAGAATAAAAAGCTTACATGGCATTTTTGGCTTGTATGAAATCCCATATTGGGCAAGTATATTTCTATCTTTATTTACCATGATAGTAATTATAAATGCTTTTAACTTGATTGATGGTATTGATGGCTTGGCAGCAGGTATTGGTTTTATTGCTGCAATGGCCTTTGGAACTTGGTTTCTATTGGTTAGAGACTTGGTAATGGCCTGCATGGCCTTTGCTTTGGCAGGATCGTTATTGGCATTTCTATATTACAATTTTTCGCCTGCAAAAATATTTATGGGCGACTCAGGCTCGCTCACTATTGGTCTCATTATGTCAATATTGGCTATTAAATTGATAGAATTTGATAGAGTCAGTATCATTTACCCTTTAGCACAATTAACAAAACCAGTGATTGCTATTGCGTTTTTAATTTATCCTCTGGTAGATACCATGCGTATTTTTATTTATCGTGCTTTGAATGGACTCTCACCGTTTCATGCCGATAGAAATCATATCCATCATCGTTTACAAGATGTAGGATTAACACATCGTCAAACCTCATCTTTGCTTTACAGTGCAACAGTTTTAGTAGTGGCTGTGGCCCTTTTAACCAAAGACTTACAACCCACTTTTGCTTTGTTAATTGTAGTAGGAGTTGCTGTTTTGTTATGCCTTATACCTTTTTATTTAATGAAAGAAAAATTGCCATTAACAAAGCCTGTAGACAATGGCGTTAATGCAAGTGAGCAAGAAAAAATTAATCAAGCATAGGAATATAATGAACACGCAAAAGCAGGTCCATATTTTTTTATTGAACTTTATTTTAGTTGTTTGCTTATGCCCAACAAACGCCAATGCGCAGCCCGAAAATTTATCGCTATTGCGTGAAACAAATATCGGCATAACCAATGCGGCCAATGCCAATCCGTATCAATTTCATACCAATATTAGACCTTATTTACTAAATGAAGTGCAATTAATAAATGCACCTACAGAAAAAGATACTGCCATGCCTTCGAGCAAGAAAATGGCTTTAAGAAATTATTTTAGTCAAGCACATGCCATTGGTATTGATGCAGGAAAGTTTTTCTTTAAAGCAGACCCGGTGTTTTCGGCCATTGCTGGATATGATGTAAATGCAAAAGACAAATTAATTCAAACTTCAATTGGCTTTAGAACCCAAGTACAATTAGGAAATAAATTGTTTGGTGAAGTTAAAATAGAAAGTTTTAATGCCGATTATGCAGGTTATATTGATTCGGTGATTGCCCAAACTCAAGCAGTGCCCGGAGGAAACTTTGCAGGTAAAACAGGCACTGGGTATTCGAGTAATTTAAATACCGGTTATTTATCTTATTCGCCAAATAAAATATTTAATTTTCAAGCAGGTTTTGGCAAAAACTTTTGGGGAGATGGCTATCGTACCCTGCTGCTAAGTGATAATGCATACAGTTATCCTTATTTTAAAACAACAGCTACTTTTTGGCATGTAAAATATGTGAGCATGGTGGCTAATTTTAAAGATGTGCAAAGAGATCCTGGAAACAGTAATACCTACAGAAATAAATATGCATCGTTACATTATTTAAGCTGGAATGCACTAAAATGGTTGAATATAGGCTTGTTTGAAGCCATTGTATTTCAGAACCGACAAAAAGGAAGTTATCATGCCTTTGATGTAAATTATTTAAACCCAGTTATTTTTTACCGCCCTGTAGAATATTCTCTTGGTTCGGGCGATAATGCTTTACTTGGTGGAAGTTTTAAAATTAAAATACCAGGCAATATTCAATTATACGGGCAAGTTATTTTAGATGAGTTTTTTTTAAGAGAAATTAAGGCAAAGAATGGCTGGCAAGACAATAAACAAGGTGGACAATTGGGCATTAAATTGTTCAATATAGCAGGCGTCAATAATTTAAATTTCTTGAGTGAAGTAAATATTGTAAGGCCTTACACTTACTATCATAAAAACACTTTACAAAACTACGGGCATTTTAATCAACCATTAGCGCATCCCTTTGGAGCTAACTTTTACGAAAGTATGACTACGCTTAATTATAAATACAAACGTTGGTTTGTGGCTACCAAATTAATTTATGCTGTTTTAGGTTTAGATAGTAATCAAACCATCAGTTATGGACAAAATATTTATCGCCCATACGATCAAAGACCTTATGTTTATGGCAATGGTATGGCACAAGGCCTAAAAACAACACTAATATTCGCAACTGCAAAAGCTTCCTACCTCATCAATAGCTCTTATAATTTACGGGTGCAAGCTGAGGTTATTCCGCGTATAGAGCAAAATATTTACGGAACCAAAAAAGCCCTTATTTTTCAATTGGGCATAAGTACAGCCTTAGACAATAGATATTTGGATTTTTGATTGACGATTCACGAATGAGGATTGACGATTGACGATTGACGATTCACGAATGAGGATTGTCGATTGAGGATTGTCCATTGACGATTTACGATTCACGAATGAGGATTGTCGATTGACGATTGACGATTGACGATTGACGATTTACGATTTACGATTTACGATTTACGATTTACAATTTACGATTTACAATTTACGATTTACGATTGACGATTGACGATTGAGGATTGACGAATTTTGGGAATTTTCGATTGATTAAAAAGCTGATTTATAATAATTGATATTTTTTAATTTTTAACCGCTCAATTTTCTTTTTTCTTGGGCTGCAATTAGGCTATATTCACTAACAATTCAGGAACCCTAATCTAAAGTCCTAAAGTAATTCTACTTTTGCACCTAAACTCAACATTAAATATATGTCAATTAGCCATCAATTAAAACAAAGAAATAGTGATTTATGCGAACTGTGCAATGCAGAAAATGTCACCATTGCCTATACCGTTAGCCCTAAAAATGATGATCTTATCGAAAATCAGGTTGCCCTTTGCAATACCTGCCTAAAAGCCATTGATGATGTGAATGCCTCATTTCATTGGCGTTGCCTCGAAGGTAGTATTTGGAATCTGGAGCCAAGTGTGCAGGCATTAAGCTATCGCATTATGCAAAATTTCAAAAACGAAGAATGGGTAAGCAGTGTGTTAAACAATGTTGATTTAGATGAAAATGTTGTTGAATGGGCCATGAGCGCCTTTCAGGTGGCCGATGTACATAAAGATGCTTTTGGAAACATCCTCGAAACAGGCGACAATGTTGTACTTACACAAGCGCTGAATGTAAAAGGAACAAGCTTCACAGCGTCAAAAGGCGTAGTGGTAAAAAGAATAAAATTAGTGCACGATAATACCGAACAAATTGAAGGAAAAATTAATGATCAGGTGATTGTGATCCTTTGTAAGTTTGTGAAAAAACTATAGTTTGTTTCATCTATTTTTTGGCACTCTGTTGCGCTAATTTCCATAAAAGTTAAGTGCTGCTTTTGCATGCTAAAAATTAGTATACAGCAAGCATATTTTAGCATTTTTCTGCCATCGCTCGCATCCCTCGAGTGATAATACTTTGAGACCTCAGTCCTCTGTAAAAAATTTTGTCCCTGATTGGTGTCCTCGCCAACCAATCATACCAAGTCATCCGTCATCACTCGCATCCCTCGAGTGATAATACTTTGAGACCTCAGTCCTCTGTAAAAAATTTTGTCCCTGATTGGTGTCCTCGCCAACCAATCATACCAAGTCATCCGCCATCGCTCGCATCCCTCGAATGATAATACTTTAAGGCCTCAGTCATCTGTAAAAAATTTTGTCCTTGATTGGTGTCCTCGCCAACCAATCATACCAAGTCATCCGCCATCGCTCGCATCCCACAAGTGATAATACCTTAACCCAACTTGCAGTTAAGCATCGTCAGTTTCGCACACATATTGAGTTTTATTTTTTTTGAGTTCCGATTTGTGCACTACAGATTTTCTTTTTGTGAATGGATAATTTTTATAGTTTAAAGCTTTGTAAATTTGCTTTACTTTTTCATTTGTCCTTGGTTGGCGTCCTCGCCAACCAATCATACCAAGTCCTACGCCATCGCTCGCGTCCCGCGAGTGATAATACCTTAAGGCAAATGCATAAAGTTATTTTCTTTTCAAAAAACTTTATTTTTAATCTATCTTAATAACCCTCAAAATACCCTGTCGATTTACCCTGTCCCTCTTTCGTGATGCTTCCTTTTAAAACTAATTCAGCCAAAGATTTCTTTACGGTTGGTAAAGCCATGTCAAGTTTCTTAGCTATCTGGCTAGACCCACATCCTGCGTGGTTTTTAATAAAGAATAAGATGCTTTTCTCTCGTTGTGAAAGGGGCTGTTCTGTTCTGCTTTCTTCTAATTTAACCAGCAACTGCTCTTGTATGTTTATTAAACAACTAATAAAAAAAGTCAGCCAAGCCGTAATATTTTCACCTGGTCTGTTTCGCTGCGTTTGCATGAGCACTTTGTAATACTCCGATTTTCTACTTTCAATTTCATGCTCAAAACTAACATATTGAATCCATGAATAACCATTTTTCAACAGCAGTAAACTACCAAGCAATCTGCTTAATCTTCCATTGCCATCTTGAAATGGATGGATACTTAAAAATTCGTAAACAAACAAAGCTGCCTTAACCAGAGGAATTGTTTCCTTATCTGAATGATACCATTCATACAATTGCATCATGGCATCCTGCGTTTCTAATCCTGGTTCAGTAGTTTTAAATACAATTTGCTTCGTACCATTAACCAAATTAGCTTCTACGGCATTACTCACTTGCTTGTAGTTTCCTCTATGCCAAGCATCTTTTTCGCCATGCAGCATCAATATTTTATGTAAGTTTTTTATTTGACCTTCAGAAATACCGATGGATTCATAGTTTTCAGCAATCGTATCTAAGGCATTAAAATAACCAATTACTTCTTGCTCATCTCTTTCTTCTAATTTAGAAATAGATAATTTTTCAATCAAAACGGCTACTTCCTCATCAGTCATCTTTGAACCCTCAATCCTGGTTGAAGCCCCTACACTTCTTACCGTGGCAATGGATTTCAATTGTTTCAAAGAAGCGCCTTCACGCTTTTCAATAGTTGCCCAGGAAGCATCAAATCTGTCTATTTTACTTAATTCAGTCATCAGTTTCATGCCCAAATCAAGTTTCAATGTATGTATTAGTAAACTCATAAAATATCCGTATTTATTCGCAAATATACGAAAAAACATCCGATTCAAACTCCTAAAATATACGTATTTATCCGTAAATACACGAATGTTGATACATATTTTGGCATAATGAGCAATAAACAGCCTGTAATATAATCTCCGCCATCCCTCGCATCCTAAGAGTGATAATACTTTGAGGCCTCTATCCTGTGTAAAAAATTTGTCCTTGGTTGGCGTCCTCGCCAACCAATCATAAGTCTTAAGCCATCGCTCGCGTCCCACTAGTGATAATACTTTAAGGCCTCTGGCCTGCGTAAAAAAATACAGTATTACCCCAAAATATCTCTTTTAGTACACCTAAAAAAATTAATAAAAATGATAATGACAGAGCTAAAATGCCATTAAAGGGGAAACAAAGCGGTCTGAGCCCGTATGGTAAACTCACTCGCGGGACGCGAGCGAGTGCTGGGGGTAAACGAACACCCCGCTCTTCTTAATTGTTCCACAAATGTTTTTGAAGGGCTTTCAGCATAAGCAATACCAACTGCCTCTGAGCTTAACGAAATATCGATGTCTTCCGAAAACCGATCTATCAATTGCCAGCCTTTGCTCAAAGAAGTTCCACCTTTAAAAGCAAAATGTTTTGCATAAGGCGTATTGAAAACCAGTTTAAGTGAAAGTGTTACCCACCAATCTTTTTCTATTGCCTTTGCTGATATACCTGAAATTCTTGAGGCTTCAGTTATTGATATCAATCTTGAAGCATCATTTAAGTTTTTTAACCAATCAATCATTTTGGTGGGTTTAAAAGATTTTTGACAACAAAATCGCTCACTCTTGAAGGCACCAATCGCAAATTATACTTTAAATTTTCAGGGCTTTCTTGTTTCAAAAGCTCCATTATTCTATCCATTTGTGTCGGTGATAGTTTTTGTAAATCAAGTCCTTCTAAACCTAAAAACAACAAACTTGTAATGTCGCCTCTCATCGATAGTTTTTTAGCGGTAGTAGACTTGAATATGATAGCGTTTTTACCAATCTGAATTCTTTTTGAATTTCCAGAAGTTAAATATACCAACCTCACTGGTACTTGAGTAGATAGCCCCACTTTATTCAAAGCGTATTGTCCAGAAGGCTTTATTTTAACATGTTCCTTTTTTGCCAATGCTTCAGCTAACTGCTCAACAGACGGTAATATTTTTCCAAAAACCTTATTGTTTTTGGGTATTACATAGATTCCCTGTCCCATTCTTTCCACTTGCCCTGTCTCGACAAGCCTAGAAAGTGTTTTTCGGATAGAAGTTGAAGTGCCTAATTCCTTAAAATCTGAAGGCAAAAAGACCTGACCTGGCTTAAATCTATTGATTTTCTGTTCAATAATATGACTCACCGATTCTTTCATGACACAAATATAAAAATAATTGTGATAAAATACAGCGATTTATGTCACACTTTTTAAAATAATTGTGACTATACGATGATGTATTTAAAATCATATCCATCTTTCGCATCCTAGGATTGATAATACTTTGAGGCCTCTGGCCTGTGTAAAAAAACAGTATTAACCATCGTAAGCACGAAGTTGCACTTCGTGTTTTTTAATCGTTGGAGTTTTGCTCAGGATTAACCACTGCACCTTCAAGACTTAAAGCCTTTGTAAAATTTATTGATGACATTTGCAGTATGGAGGAGAAACATTAATAATTTAATTCGATTAATTCTAATGCACGAATTTGATAGTAATAAAGTTGAAGAATACAAAACTTACAAGTGCTCAAAATGTTCATACTCTGCAGATGTTTCAGGAGAAAAGAGAAGAACAATTGAAGGTATTTTTGAAACACACGTTTGTTTAAATTGCAAGTGTGTAATAGAAGTGTGTATCGGGGAAAGTTATCTTGTAGGTAGTGAAATATTTTTCAAAGAAAATGAACCTCTATGTATGTTATGCGGCAAAAATGATACAATAGTTTGGAATAGCGAAATGTGCAAATGCCCAAAATGTGAAGGAAAAATGGATTTGACAAGATTAGAATTAAATATTGTCTCTGTTGGTAAGGTGAAAATAGTATAATAAATTATAAGATTAAGTGAAAACCTTGTCCCCGTAAACACGAAGTTGCACTTGGTGTTTTTTAATTGTTAGAGCTCTGCTCGGCTTTATAACATTGAAGTTAAAATTTAATAGGAACTCAATTTAAAAACAACTACAATATTAATTTTGAGGCAATAAATTCAGCACACTATTTTAAAAAATAGCATTCAAACCATATCCACGCAAGTACAACTTGCTAAATTAAAATAAACCGAAGCACAGCTTCGATTTTACTGAGATTGGAATGTAATTTACGTTGAAAAGGAAGAGCCCAAAATTAAATTGCCAGACGGTAAAGAGGTATTGTTGTAAATTAGGTTATATTTGACCGTTAATTAATATTTTTAAAGATGAAAACTAATTATTGTGGAAATTACTTTTTAGGAATTTTCTTTTTTATATTAATTTCAAGCAGTAATATTTTTGCTCAAAAAAGAAATGCCCAACTTTTAGATGATACTTTAGCAAATATAAATCGCTTATTGTATAAGAACTATCAACATTGTTTTACTAATTCTAATGATAGTACAGAAAGAATAACAAATTCTCCCGATACTTTACCATATTTAAAATACTCTACACCTTCGCATTGTAAGTATGTTGAATTGGAAATTGAAAGTATGAGTAAATTAGCAAAGAAAGCTAAAAAGGAAAAAAGATATGAAGATGAAAAATATTCAGACTATCAAGATTTATCTAAATTCGAAATTGAAAGGCGATACGGGATTATTTGGAAAATTGCAGACATTTTTGATACAACTCTTTGTTCAAATGACTATGATTTTAATGTTGATATAAGATTTGATGTTAATTGTCACGGAAATATTTATAACATTAAAATAATAAAAGGCTGGTCTGTAAATGATTCAAAATATCAGCTTAGTGAATCTTATAAATTTGCATTTGCAGTTTACAAGGTGATGCTTACCCTGAGAGATAATATAATATTAAATCCACCCTCTATGAAAGGGGAAAAGAATTTGAATTATAGGTCACATACTATTAATATTAATTCGAAAAGAAAAGAGGTTTTTTTAAGACATCGCCCAGGGGGGAAGGATATTCCATTTTTTGGTTGCTATACAAGCACTAAGCAGTTAAGGTAATAAATAATTAAAATTTATGTAGTTTAATTATTTTAAATTAACACCTCGTTTATATTATTCCTACATCCGCAAAAAAAGTTAGATTATTAATAAAAAACTAAGCATGAAATCAATATTAGTACTTGCATTTTTATTTATTTCCACAATTTCCTTTGCTCAGCAAGATTCAACACAAATTAAACTTGAGAATTATAAAAAATGGTTTGAGAGTGGATTGATTACTCAAGATGAATATTCAGATTTAAAAAAGAATCTATTAAAAGTTTCACCTTCAAATACGGCTAAGGGTAAAGATTCTGTGAAGGTAAAAAGCTCTGCATACAAAGGTAAAATTAGAGCTGGTTCAGTTTTTACTATCGTTGGATTAGGCACTTTTCTTGGTGCAAGAATATATTTGGAAAAAGCAGTTAAGGCTACACCAATGGACAAACTTTATGCTAAAAATATTGAGTCCATTAATTATAACTATAAATTTTTGCGTGGCGCTGGAATTGGATTAGGGATTATTGGCATTGGATTACTTACCGTTGGCATCGCAACTAAAGAAGTTATTTTAGCCAATGGAAATTCAGTTTTAATTGATATTCCAAATTTTTCAATTGCCTATAAATTTTGACAAAAAGGAAGAGTTGTGGGCTAAATATGGACTAAATACTAAAAATAAAAACCACAACTACTTATAAAGTAAGTAATTGCGGTTTTTTATGCGGAGACTGAGGGATTCGAACCCTCGATACACTTGCGCGTATACAAACTTTCCAGGCTTGCTCGTTCGACCACTCTGACAAGTCTCCAAAAACTGGACTGCGAAAGTAGTAAATTATTCTACACTTACTTCTTTGTGCTCCTTTTCATACTTCCTTACCACATAAAACAGCACAATAAGCATTGCAGCGCTCACAAGCACGTATAGTGTGCCACCTTGCCCAGCGCCTACCGTTTCAACTTCTTGCGGCATTCCGTTTTTTTGTATCATGTAAGCAATAAAAACAGCGCCAGCATTGTTTACAAAATGACCAATCATGGGCAACCATAAGCTACCGCTCCATAACAATAAATAGCCAAAAGCAGCTCCCATAAACATGCGTGGAAAAAAACCTAAAAACTGCATGTGCAATGCACTAAACAAAATGGCCGATAACCAAATGCCTACATGTGGGTTGTTGGTTAATTTATGAAATAATGGTTGAAATAATCCTCTAAATAATAACTCCTCTCCTACTGCTGGAATAAGTGCAATCATAAATAAATTAATAAGTAGGTCGGAAGTGCCATTCATTTGCAAAAATATTTTGGTAATTGCTTCAGCTTCTTTCTCCGATTCGTGCATCCATGCTGGAGCCGGCATTTGGCTATTTAATTCGGCCATCCAATTAATTATTGGCTGCGCACAAAGCATAATTAACACAGCGCATAAAAACGAATACAACAAAGGCCTTTTACTTAATGATAAATAGGTCAATATTTTGTTGCTATCAAGTTTAGCAAATATAAAAGTGGGCACAATAAATAATCCTAAAGCCTGCATCACCTGCATCATTTTTAGCGCAGGAATCACGTTTGGGTTGGCTGTATCTTTTAATATACCGGGGTTAGAAAGTATAGGTATTTGATAAACAGATGTGGCTACTAAAATAGAGAGTACAGAAAAAATACCAATTGATACTAAGGCAAGACCCGTTAAAATAAGTAATTTGCTTGCGGCAGACTGCTGTTCGAGTATGATTCTTTGGCCCATGATTTTTATTTGATTTTATAGGTAAAAAAAGTAGAAGCAATTGCTTACTTTTGCACAAAAATATAAATTACTTTGGTTAAAATAGGAAATATTGATTTAGGTGAATTTCCACTGCTATTAGCACCCATGGAAGATGTGAGCGATCCGCCATTTAGAGCAGTTTGCAAACAAAACGGGGCAGATTTAATGTACACCGAATTTATTTCATCAGAAGGTTTAATTCGGAATGCTGCTAAAAGCATGCAAAAGCTCGATATTTTTGACTACGAAAGACCTATTGGTATTCAAATTTTTGGTGGCGATATCGATAGCATGCGCGAATCAGCCATAATTTCGGCTAGTGTTGGTCCCGATTTGGTAGATATTAATTATGGTTGCCCAGTTAAAAATGTTGCTTGTAGAGGTGCTGGCGCTGCGCTATTGCGCGATATTCCTAAAATGGTAGCTATTACTGCCGAAATTGTAAAATCAGTAAACATTCCGGTAACCGTAAAAACACGTTTAGGTTGGGACAATGATACAAAAAATGTTCCCGAAGTAGCCGAAAGATTGCAAGACATAGGCATTAAAGCATTAACTGTGCATGGCAGAACGCGTGTGCAAATGTACAAAGGCGAAGCCGACTGGACATTGATTAGAGAAATAAAACAAAACCCAAGAATTAACATTCCAATTTTTGGGAATGGTGATGTAGATAGTCCCGAAAAGGCCTTGCACATGAAAAATACTTATGGTGTAGATGGTATTATGATTGGTCGTGCCTCCATTGGTTACCCATGGATTTTTAATGAAATAAAGCACTTTTTAAAAACAGGCGAACATTTGCCTAAACCTCTGATAGCAGAGCGTGTGGCTGTTTGCAAACAACATTTAGATTTCTCCATAAAATGGAAAAAACAAGTATTAGGCATTTTAGAAATGCGCAGGCATTATGCCAATTACTTTAAAGGTTTTTCTGATTTTAAGGAATACAGAATGCGCTTGGTGACTACAAATGATATTGATGAAATTTATCAAACTTTAGAAGAAATTAAAAACAATTACAGTCAAGCTGAAACTTTGGCTCACGTATAAATTTAAAAAAGATGAATATGAAATTTGGTGTAGTAGTATTTCCTGGATCCAATTGTGATGCAGATATGATTTATGTACTAGAAACAATTCTTAAGCAAAAAGTGGTAAAGCTTTGGCATAAAGATACCGACTTGCAAGGTTGTGATTTTATTATCTTACCAGGCGGTTTTTCTTTTGGAGATTATTTGCGTTCGGGCGCTATCGCGCGTTTTTCGCCCATCATGGAAAAGGTAATTGAGTTTGCAAATAAAGGCGGCTTATTAATGGGTGTTTGCAACGGATTTCAAATTTTATGCGAAGCTGGCTTGGTTCCAGGAGCATTATTGCATAACGATAATCAAAAGTTTAATTGTAAAAATGTTTTTATTGCTCCAGAAAATTATAACACCATGGTTACACAAGCTTGCGAGGTGTTACAACCATTAAAAATTCCAATTGCTCATGGCGAAGGGCGCTATTATGCTGATGAAAATACGCTCAAAGAAATAAAAGCAAATGGTCAAATTTTGTTTAGGTATTGCGATGCAGAAGGTAATATTACACCAATGGCCAATCCTAATGGTTCGTTAGAAAATATTGCTGGCGTGTGCAATGCACAAAAAAATGTATTTGGTATGATGCCACATCCTGAGCGCGCTGCAGACATTAACCTAGCTAACAAAGATGGGCTGTATATTTTTCAATCTATTTTAAAAATGGTAACTGCTTAGTTCTAAATTTTTTGGAAAGGTTTGCTTTTCTCAAAGAACCAGCTGGTGATAACACCAACTGGATTATAATTACTGCTCTCAAAAAAACCAGTTGGTGATAACACCAACTGGGAGTATAATTCATTTATTCTGCTGCCCCTTCGTTGGTTTTGTCAAATACTCATCGTTGGTGTTATCACCAACGAATTTAAGTGTTTTCATGCTTATTACAGTATATCCAATCAAAAACAAGCCGATTGATTTCTCGCAATTATGACGAGACCAATCAATTTGTTTGGTTAAAGCTAAGGTTAAAGTGCTAAATTGAAGTTACTATCGTTAAAATATTTTCGAAATTAAATTGTTCTGCCACCTGTGGATCGTGTTTAAAAACAACTTGCGCATCGTTGTAAAGTCTTTTTAAACGCTTGTAAATTAATAAGTCGTTTATTTCACTTTCGCTTGTTTCGATTATACCTACGCTATTTAAAAAGCGCGTGTCGAGTTGCTGTTGCGCCATATCTACTTCCAATTCACATTTTGCTAAGAATTGTTCGTGATAGGCCTTGTTGTAATGATTAAAAAAGTTAAGGTACTTGTGGCAAGTGAGCCAACTAATTTTGGCAATGAGATACAAATGATCTCTGGTGCAAGGAAGGGTTATATTTTTCATACGTCATAATTTTACAGCGGAACTTACCTGAAAAGCTTGTTCAAACCGATTTCTACTCATTAAATATAAGGCCCTTAAAAATGAGGGCGTTTTCAGGTAAAGGTTTTTATCATTCTCTTGATTTTTTAAATAAAATAAATCTTACACATAAGCTTTTTGCTTTTGAGTTCTTGGTATCTTAACGCAGGCTTGGTCACAAAGTTTCGTTAAATAGTTCCAAAAAATGAGTTTGCGGTATATTGCATAAAAATTGAGGTAAATTAAAGTAACATCAAACTTGTTGTACAAATCGTTTAAAAGTATTATGTTTGGATATTATGAATCAAAGTAAAAGTACAACAACATCAATCCATGAAAACTGCCTGAGTTTCCCTGAGTCTGCAGTGATACAATGTTTGTTGTATTTTGACACCTTTACTTATCCTCTAACTTTAGAAGAAATTTATTGCTTCTGTACTGCTAAAATAAACGACAAAGATTTACTTGAAAGTACACTGCAAAATTTAATACGCAAGAATTTAATTAAAGAAAAAAATTTATTTTACTTTGTTAATGATGATGAAAACATTGTTGAAAGGCGTTTAAAAGGAAATCATTTGGCACAAAAAGTGATGCCCAAAGCATTGAAATATGGTAAATTAATTGCTCAATTTCCGTTTGTAGAAACTGTATGTATTTCGGGCTCCCTATCAAAAAACTACTTTGATGAAAAAGCAGACGTAGATTTTTTTATCATCACAAAAGCTCAACGGCTGTGGCTTTGCAGAAGTTTATTGGTAGGATTTAAAAAAGTATTTTTACTCAATTCAAGAAAATATTTTTGTGTAAATTATTTTGTTGGTACAGATAATTTAGACATCCCCGATAGAAATATATTTACCGCAACAGAAATTGCATCGCTCATTCCAATTAATAATGTACAAGGGTATGCAAGTTTTATTGAACACAATCAATGGATATACCATCATTTGCCAAACTTTGATCTCAGTAAAAAAGTAACAGTGCCAACCATTTTTGAAAATAAAATAAAAAAATTAGGTGAAAAGATTTTAGGCAAAGGTTTTGGCGATTTTGCCGACAAGCAATTATTTAAACTAACTTTAAGTATCTGGCAAAAAAAGTTTAAGCATTTCAACAAAAACGATTTCGATTTAAATATGCGTTCGCGCAGAAATGTGAGTAAGCATCATCCAAGTGGATTTCAACAAAAGGTGCTCAACAGCTGGGCTGCAAACAAAGAAAACTTTTGTAAAAAACATCAAATAGCATTCACACACTTATGAAAGTGCTTATCACCCATTCTTATTTTCTACGTTTCGATCCTAAACAATGGGAGTTACAGCAACCTTACGCACCGCTAGGAGCCATGTATGCTGCAGCTGTTTTAAGAAAAAACAATTGCGAGGTAAGTTTTCATGATACCATGTTTGCAGAGAAAGCGAATGAAGTAATTAGTGCTTTGCAAAAAAACAAACCCGATTGGTTTATTATTTATGATGATGGCTTTAATTACCTCACCAAAATGTGTCTTACCAACATGCGTGAGGCGGCTTTTGAAATGATTACCTTAGCCAAACAACAAGGTTGTAAAATAGCGGTTTCTAGCTCAGATAGTACCGATCATTTTGAAGATTATTTACAAAGAGGTGCCGATGTTGTTTTGCTTGGTGAAGCAGAAGAAACCATTGAAGAAATTATACAGTTAGATCAAGACAATGCGGATTGGCATCATATTAAAGGCATTGCCTGCAAGGTAAATAACAATGTTGTTTGCAATGCAAGAAGGGCAGTAATCAAGCATCTCGACCTTATTCCATTTCCTGCCTGGGACTTAATTGATGTGGCACAATACAAACAGCGTTGGTTAAATTCAAGTGGCTATTTTTCTATCAATATGGGTACCACCAGAGGTTGTCCATACAAATGCAATTGGTGCGCTAAACCTATTTATGGCAATAGATACAATAACCGCTCTGTTGAAAATGTGGTTGAAGAATTAAAAATGTTGAAGCAAAAATATGGCTTTAATCATGTATGGTTTTGTGATGATATTTTTGGATTAAAACCTGGTTGGGTGAAGGCTTTCGCAGATTTACTAGGAAAAGAAAATTTAAAATTTGAATTTAAAATTCAATCGCGCGTTGATTTATTGTTAGAAGATAAACAAATAGCTGATTTAGCGCGTGCAGGCTGCACCAATGTTTGGGTTGGAGCCGAAAGTGGCTCACAAAAAATACTGGATGCCATGGATAAAGGCACTAAAGTGGAACAAATATATGAGGCTACACGTTTACTTAAAAAGAATGGCATTCATCCTGCCTTTTTTATACAGTTTGGATACTTAGGTGAAACAATGAAAGATATTGAAAAGACTATAAAAATGATTAATGATTTGTTGCCCGAAGATATTGGCGTTTCAGTATCTTACCCATTACCTGGAACAAGCTTTTATGAGAAGGTAAAACATGATTTAGTAAATAAAACAAATTGGTCTGATTCAGATGATTTAGCTTTGATGTTTAAAAACACCTATTCGGCTGCTTTTTATAAACAATTGCATCGTTATGTGCACAAAAACTATCGTAAACATCAAGCCTTAGACACTATAAAAAGCTTATTTAAAACAAAAAAACACACCAGCTTTAATACATTTAAGAGAGCAGCATCGTATGCTTGGTATGTGCCTGCAACAATCTTAGAGAAGCAAAAATTAAGTCGATTACAGCATGAATAATACGAGAGAAGCATTCAACAAAGCTGCAACAGATTATGATGTAAGCTTTACAAATACAGCCATAGGCGCCATGCAGCGCAATCGCGTGTGGCGCTGTCTTGAAAAGACCTTAAAAAACCGCAAAGCAGAAGTACTTGAAATTAATTGTGGTACTGGCGAAGATGCACTTTGGTTAGCTCAAAAGTGCTATAGTGTAACTGCCACAGATGTTGCAGGAGGAATGATAACGGTTGCTGAAAGTAAAAAAATAATTGCAGGAATAAATAATGTTGAGTTTAAAACCCTCGACTTTTTTAAATTACATAAATCATTACAACCACAACAATTCGATTTCATATTTAGTGATTTTGGAGGATTAAATTGTGTGAATGAGCCAGAATTAGAGCATCTTTCAAAAGACTTTGCAAAGCTACTTTACCCTGGTGGAAAAATAATTATGGTGGTGATGGGAAAATATTGTTTGTGGGAAACATTATATTTTTTATTAAAATTTAAATTCGGAAAAGCATTGCGAAGATGGGATAACAAAGGCGTACACACAAAAATAGAAGAAGAAGAGTTTGAAACTTGGTTTTATAGTGTGCGCAGTTTAAATAAAATATTCTCTCCACATTTTAAATTAATAGATGCTAAACCAATTGCAGTGGCAGTTCCGCCCTCATACATGCAAAACTATTTTGATAAAAAACCAAAATGGCTAAACCGATTCAATAAATGGGATAATTTCCTTACTCGTTTTAAATGGCTTTCCAATTTTAGCGATCATTTAATACTAACATTTGAGTTAAAAAAACCGTTGCAATAAAACTATGAAGCAAAAAAAAGTGCTTTTTACACACGGTTATTTTTTAGACGAAGATCCTAAGGAAAAAGCCATCATGAGGCCATATCCTCCACTTGGCATTTTATACCTGAGTGCTTATTTAGAAAGCAATGGTATCGAAAATGAAGTGTTCGATTCAACATTTAACACCTTTGAAATTTTAAAACAATATCTGTTAACAGAAAAGCCAGATATTATTGGCATTTATACCAATTTAATGACTAAAATCAATGTCTTAAAAATTGTTGATTTCGTTAAAAAAACAAAGGAGCTTTTACAAACTAAAATAATTTTAGGTGGCCCCGAAGTAAAGAACCATGCCCATAATTTTTTGAAGTATGGTGCAGATGTAATAGTGCTGGGAGAAGGCGAAGAAACCATGTTAGAGCTGGTAAAATTCTTTTGTAATCAACCAAACCTTGATGAATTAAAACAAATAAAAAGTATTGCCTACATAGATGCATCAGCTCAATTACAACTTACAGAAAGCCGCGCATTGCTGAAGCAAATTGATGTATTGCCCATGCCTAACCGCAAGAAAATAAATATGCAATTGTACTTTGATGTATGGAAAAAACATCATGGACAAAGTGTGGTTTCGGTAAGCACTATGCGTGGCTGCCCTTATACCTGTAAGTGGTGTAGCAGGGCTGTATACGGACAAACCTATCGTAGAAAAAGCGCCAAGCTGGTTGTAGATGAAATGGAATATTTAAAGCAAACATACAATCCAGATGCTATTTGGTTTGTGGATGATGTTTTTACTGTAAGCCATAAGTGGTTGAAAGAGTTTGCCGATGAAGTAGCCTCGAGAAAATTAGTGTTTCCTTACGAAATAATAACGCGGGCCGATAGGTTAAATGAAGAAACAATTGACTTATTGAAAGCCAGTGGCTGCTTTAGAGTTTGGATTGGTGCCGAAAGCGGTTCGCAAAAAATTATAGATGCCATGGATAGGCGTGTAGATGTGAACGTGGTAAGAGAAATGATACAACTTGCACAAAAAAAAGGAATACAAGCAGGTACATTTATTATGTTGGGCTACCCAGGCGAAACTACTGCCGATATTGAAGAAACCATACATCATTTAAAAGTTTCGAACCCAGATTTATATACAATTACTATTGCCTATCCTATAAAAGGCACACCGCTTTACGAAGAAGTTGAAGCTAATTTTACAGTATTTCCCGATTGGGATAAAGGCACCGACAGAGATATCGATTTTAAACGCACCTACAATAAAAAGTTTTATGAATATGCGGTCAGACTGGTTTACAATGAAGTTCGCTTTCATAAAGAAACCTTAAAAACCAATACCAATTATTTGCTGCTCCCTTATTTAAAAGCCAAGAGTTATGCGGCCAGAGGTGCTATGCTAATTCAAAAATTAAGATCTTAATTTGGCGGTTCAAATGTATCTTTTTTGTTCCTTTCTAACCTGAGATAATAAGTTGGAGGCTTACTTTTCTTGATTGTTTAATGGCATTATTGTGAGATTTCTTTATCTTCGAATTTAATTTGAAGGAAAAGCATTATTCCAAATGTTCCTTTTTTATAAAAAAATACTTGACTAAACAACAATGAAAAGGTTTTTACATTTTCTATTTTTTTTAATTTTAACGAAGGTTTCTTTTGCTCAAAAATTAAGTAGTTTAATTGCTGATGGCAAAACAGCCATACAAAACAAAGAATATTATTTGGCCGAAAACTATTTTAAAAAAGCGATAGGAATTGATTCTACCAATATGGAATTACAGTATTTGTATGCCGAAGCTTGTCGTCTCGATTTAAACTACAGCGTGGCCGAAAGATGGTATAACAAAGTATATAAAAAAGATAATGGCAAAGTTTATCCAGATGCTCTATATCACTTAGCTGCATGTAAAAAAAGCAATGGACGCTATAAAGATGCTATTAAGATGTTTGATAAATATGCCAAGCGCAGCGCAAAAAAGCACGCTGATAAAGCCGCAAAAGCCACACAGGAATCACAAAATTGCAGTTATGCTTTAATGCTCATGAAAAACCCGTTGCCATTTAATGTAAATCATATTGATAGCAATGTAAACAGTAAAAGTGGAGAATATGGTCCCTTTGAAAAAGATAGCATCCTTTATTTTACGGGCATCAATACATCTAAAAGTAATATAGAAAGCAAGATATTTAAATCAAAAGTTAAGGCTTATAAATACAGTAAGTTTGAAGCCCTGGACACTACTTTAAATGAGGCTGGATATACCATTAGCAATGCGGTTTTTGAGCCAAATAGTAATACTTTTTATTGCACCCGTTGCGAAAGCAATAATGCCCAAAAAAACAATTGTGGCATTTATCAATACAGTTACAATGACAATAAATTTGGGCCTGCCATAAAGTTACCTGCCGAAATCAATTTAGAAGGTTATACCAATACGCATCCATCATTAACTTTAATCAATGGCAAATTAACCATGTACTTTGCCAGCAATCGCTCTGGCGGAGAAGGAGGAATGGATGTTTGGTACAGTATAAAAAATACAGATGGCACATGGCAAACCCCCGTAAATGCAGGTAAAAATGTAAATACGGCAGAAGATGAAATAACACCTTTCTTTTGCAACCCTTGTCAAACCTTGTTTTTTAGCAGTACATTTCATCAAGGTATGGGTGGTTTTGATATTTTTAAATCTCATTTAGAAAATGGTATTTGTGAAAAGCCCGAAAATGTAGGATATCCTATCAATAGTCCACAAAACGATATGTATTTTAAATACAATGATACACGCAATAAAGCCTATTTTACTTCTAACCGCGAAGGTTCTTTTTACGAAAAATATGAAACCTGTTGTAATGATATTTATTTTATCAATCTTCCCGAAAATACGGATAGTATATTAACAGAAACACAGCCGAAAGACTCGGTATTTATAGCAAAATCACGCTTGCAGACCTTAGTCCCATTAACCCTGTATTTTAATAACGATGAGCCCGATAGCAAAACTTTAAATACCAGCACCACTAAAACCTATACCGAAACAGTGA
Organism: Bacteroidia bacterium; assembly: GCA_044374175.1. Lineage (GTDB taxonomy): Bacteria > Bacteroidota > Bacteroidia > UBA4408 > UBA4408 > CAIKXD01. The sequence continues at coordinate 22,895 of JBILPB010000015.1, forward strand.
ACAGCTATTTAGCGCTTAAAAATAATTATTTAAAAGCCTATGCTAAAGGGCTTGACGAAGAGAAAAAAGAAATTGCCATGAACGAGATGACCGATTTCTTTGAAGATTCTGTGCGCGCCTCTTACCAAGAGTTAGAGCAATTTGCAGCACTCATGCTTTTTGTGCTGAAAGAAGGTGAAAAAGTAAATCTTACACTTAAAGGATATTGCAGCCCATTGGCTTCTACTTCATACAATGTTAACTTGGCAAAAAGAAGATTATCGAGCTTGGTAAACTACTTCAATGCCTATCAAAATGGAGTATTAAAACCTTATTTGGAAGATGAAAATAAAGTAAAAATAATTATTGAAGAAGTGGGCGAATTAAAAGCCTCTCCATTGGTGAGCGATAATCCCAATGATGCCACTAATGCGGTGTATAGCCGCGCAGCAGCCTTAGAAAGAAAAATTCAAATTATTGCAGTTTCTACAAGAGAATAAGTAATACCCTTCGTTTTGAATTAATTTGGGCGCGTCCGCTTTTCACATTTTTATGAGCATTGTACAAAGCATAATCATTAGGCAAAATATAAAAAGCGGTCGGGCCATCCGCTATATCTTTTTTGCTTATGAATTCTTGGGGAAACAGTAAAAAAATTTCAAGCAAAAAAGGATGTCACTACTGTCCCTCGCGCAAAGCTTACAACAATAAAACTTTCATAGTAAATTTTAAAACATACTGCTTAGTTTAAGCACTCAGAGTTGCTTCGCTTTGCCCAGCAAGACAAAAGCTTTGGCTTTTGTAAAAGAGTCACGCGTAGGATGCGTAATTCAGATTTGATCTTATAACGCAAGAAGCAAGTCACGCGCAGGATGCGCGCGCCAGTATTGTAAATAAAAATTATTCCTTCACCAATTTAACTCTCTGGCACGCGCCAATATTTGGGATGCTTAATATGCTGGTTTATTAAAACCCTTTGAACAACTTTCCATGGATGTATATCTGCTCAATTAAATTACTGCCAAAAGCATAGGGCAAATAAGCCATAGATGGAATTTCTTTGGTAATCACAAAATTGGCCTTTTTACCAATGGTAATTGAACCATAATCATTGATTAAACCCATGGCATAAGCGCCATTTAAGGTTGAAGCATTAATTGTTTGCTCTGGGGTTAAACCATACTGAATACAAGCGATAGCATTCATTAAATTTAAATTACCACTCGGACTGCTTCCGGGATTAAAATCGCTTGCAATAGCTAAAGGCAATCCGGCTTGTATCATTTTTTTTGCAGGAGGATTCGGCAAACTTAAAAAGAAGGCTGCACCTGGTAAAATCACAGGCATGGTATCGCTGCTTAATAAAGCTTCAATTTCGGCATCGCCAACATACTCTAAATGATCTACACTAATGGCATTGGCCTTCACTCCTGCAAGCACACCGCCCGAATTGCTTAATTGCTCGGCATGCACCTTTGCTCCTATTCCAAATTGTTTGGCAGCATTTAAAATAAGCAAGGTTTCGGCTGGAGTAAAATAATTTCTTTCGCAAAAAACATCACAATAGTCGGCCAAATGCTCATTGGAAATGGCTGGCAGCATTTCATTAATGATGAGATCTATATACGCCTGCCTGTTTTCTTTATACTCAGGAGGGACAGCATGGGCACCTAAAAAGGTTGATTTTATTGGAATAGGAAGTGTTTCTTTTAATTTTTTAATGACGCGTAACATTTTCAATTCGGTGGCAAGGCTTAAACCATAACCGCTTTTTATTTCAATGGCTCCAGTACCTTGAGCAATCATTTCATTAATGCGTTGCAAAGCGCTCTCATACAATTCCTCTTCGTTTGCCGATTGCATTTTTTTTGATGAATTGATAATTCCTCCGCCACGCAATGCAATTTCTTCGTAAGACAATCCATTAATTCTATCTACAAACTCACCTTCTCTGGTGCCAGCAAAAACAATATGCGTGTGTGAATCACAATACGCAGGAAAAATTATTTTGCCACTAGCATCTATCACTTCCAGATGACTCCAATCGCTTATGCCGGGCCAATCTTCCATGTTACCATAACCTATAATAAGATCGTTTTCAATGGCCAGCCAAGCATTAAAAATAGAAGGTAATTGAGCCATATCATTCCCTTTTATGGGATGTAAACCATGTTCTCTAACCTGGGCTAATTGTTGAATGTTTTTGATTAAAATTTTATGCATAACTTTACGCTCATGAAATTGATTCTTTTGTCAAAGAAAATAGTTTTTTGTGTAATCTGTTGCTTTTTATTTAATTCTTTACAAGCGCAAGTTACCAGTAGCTGTGTTGACAGCTTTAATATAAGACCTGGTACGCCTTGTCCTACCGACTTTGAGCCCGTTTGTGGTTGTGATAATAAAACCTATAGAAATGTTTGCAAAGCCAATGCAGAAGGCATCATGTACTACAATATGGGCAGCTGCGAACCTTTAGCCATAGATATTAATCCCAACCCAGTAGATCAAACACTTTTCTTAAAAGCAGTTTTAAAATATGCCGATAACCTTACTATTTTTATTACAGATATTAATGGGCAGGAATATTACAGACGCTATTTTACCAATATCACTTATTTAGATTTTCCGATTGAAGTAAGCGGATTCAGGAATGGCATCTACCTCGTTTTTGCAGTAACTGGCGATACTTACGTTTACAAAAAACTATCTAAACACAGTTTTTAGGAAAGTCAATAATTAAATTTCTTTATCTGCTAAGTATTTTTCGGCAGCGTGCTGCTCAGCTAACTTTTTAGAATTTCCGTTGCCAGTGGTTTGTTTAATCTCATCCACATAAAGGTCAATTATGTAATACTTACTTGGCCCACTGCCCTTTTCTGCTGCCACTTCGTAACGGATAGCTCTTTTTTCTTTTTGACTCCATTCCACCAATTTACTTTTATAATCCTTATCGGTATTTAAAATTTCGTCTAAATCTAAATGCAGTTTAATTAATTTATTAACTACAAAGTCCTGTGCATCCTTATAGCCTCTGTCTAAATAAATGGCTCCAATAAATGCTTCTAGAGCATCGCCACCGGCCGATTTATAAATTTGTTCGTTTTCTCTCCTAACTTCTATCATGGCAAACAAACCCAATTTGCGCGAAAGGCTATTTAAGTTAGTACGACTAACAATGCGCGATCTTATTTTGGTAAGAAAACCTTCGTCTTTAAAAGGAAATTTGCGAAATAAAAAATGAGCCACAGAAGCTCCCAAAACAGCATCACCAAGAAACTCGAGCCTTTCGTTACTATTATCGGCCCCTTCCTTAAATGCCACAGAAGCCGACCTGTGACGCAGGCACTGTTTATATAAGCTTATATTTTGCGGGTAAAAGCCTAAAATATTTCTGAGGGAAAGAAATAATTTTTTATCTGCTGAAAAGTAATGCTGTAAAAATTTAAAAAGCCTTAACAAAGGTAAATTGCTTTACTGTATGAACTTTTTTAACACCACTGAGGCATTATGGCCTCCAAAGCCAAAAGTATTGCTTATGGCAGCATTTACAATTCTGTGTTGTGCTTTATGGAAGGTTAGGTTTAATCTGGTATCAAAAACCGGATCATCGGTAAAATGATTAATGGTAGGCGGAATAATATTATTTTTAACGGCCAAGGTAGTTGCAATAGCTTCAATAGCTCCTGCAGCACCCAATAAATGACCTGTCATTGATTTAGTAGAACTAATGTTTAACTTGTAAGCATGTTCTCCAAATGCTTTTTCAATGGCTTTAATTTCTTGTGGATCACCAATTGGTGTTGATGTACCATGCACATTGATATAATCAATTTCATGCGCTTGCATTTCTGCATCACTTAATGCATTTTTCATTACATTAAATGCGCCAATACCTTCTGGATGTGGCGCAGTCATGTGATAAGCGTCTGCACTCATGCCACCACCAACCACTTCGGCATAAATCTTAGCGCCTCTTTTAATGGCGTGTTCGTATTCTTCTAAAATTAAGCAACCGGCACCTTCACCCAACACAAAACCATCTCTGTCTAAATCAAATGGCCTAGACGCAGTTGAAGGAGAATCGTTTCTTGTACTTAATGCTTGAAGGGCGTTGAAACCACCAACACCAGCTTCATTAACCGCTGCTTCGGAGCCTCCGGAAACAATAATATCTGCTTTGTTTAATCGAATATAATTAAAGGCGTCAATTAAAGCATTTGTAGAGGATGCACAGGCAGAAACAGTGGTAAAATTTGGCCCTCTTAAACCGTATTTAATTGAAATATGGCCAGAGGCAATATCGGCAATCATTTTAGGAATAAAGAAAGGATTAAAGCGCGGTGTGCCATCGCCTTTGGCAAACTCAAAACATTCGTCTTGAAAAGTTTGCAAACCCCCAATACCAGAGCCCCAAATTACACCTGCTCTATCAACATCAATTTTAGAAGTGTCAATCCCTGAGTCTTTCATGGCTTCTTCAACCACTACCATAGCATAATGTGTAAAAGGATCCATTTTTCGGGATTCTTTTCTATCAAAATGCTGTAAAGGATCAAAGCCTTTTACTTCGCAGGCAAAGCGGGTTTTAAATTTAGAGGCATCAAAACGGGTAATTGCAGCAGCACCACTGACACCGTTAATTAAACCGGTCCAATAGTCGTTAACATTATTACCGAGTGGAGTTAGAGCACCAAGCCCTGTAATAACTACCCGTTTTAATACCATCCTATTTTTGTAATTGAATTATTATTTTACGTTTGCTTCAATGTAAGCAACCGCTTGACCAACAGTACCAATGTTTTCGGCTTGATCATCAGGAATAGCAATATTAAATTCCTTTTCAAACTCCATAATTAACTCTACTGTGTCTAAAGAATCAGCACCTAGGTCGTTTGTAAAGCTCGCCTCTGCGGTAACTTCTTTTTCATCTACACCTAACTTATCTACTATTATTGCTTTTACTTTGTTTGCAATTTCTGACATGATTAATAATTTTTGTTGTTAATAATTGGCAAAGAAAAAAATTAAATTAAAACAAACCAAATATGTTGAAAATTTGATTTTGAAAAACAGTGGTATTTATGGGATAAATAAATATAAAGAATTGATAATGAATAGTTAAACCTTTAAGTTAGGTTGAAAAATAAATTTAATCATTGGGGCAAGATTTGCATCTTTTACTGTGTTTGAAGTTTTTACAGCACTTTTTTTTCTTTTTTTGTTCGGTTTCAAGAACTAAAAAGAGTGATTTTAACGGACAAAAAACATTTTTCTCAGAATTCATGCTGCAATATTACCATGTATTCTATTTAACACCAATACCATAAATGTGGTATTCCTGTTTTTAAAAGCTAGTTATTTAATTTTTTGATTCTAAAATTATAGGTCAAGCCTAAAGCAAATGTTGATAATTGTATGTTCTCACTTTTATCCATCAAATAACTGTTTAAACCTCTCGCATATCTTGCTTCAAGAAAAGTATTCTGATGAATCTGATAACTTAACTGTAATAAAAAGCCGAAGTTAAACTTTGTAAACTTCTCTGAATTTGTATTTTCTGAAATATAGGTATCCTTATAACCAGGAAACGAAGAGTCAATAAGACCGTTAATTAAAAAAGATGGAATGCCTAATGAATCTATCAATGGAGATATTACATCAAGTAATGGAATGTTTTGATCGAGACTTTCTTTTGTATACGCATTAACAAGTATACCAAGATATGGCCCGGCAGTTAATTTAAATTTATAATAATTAAATTCGGTTAATAGGGGTACCTCAACATAACTTAGTTTATGATATCCTTTATAAGAAGAGTAAACACCATCATCAACATAACCTTGCAAAGATCTAGCAATTGAAGTATCTATAACTAGGGCAAGAAGGTCATTAAAACTCGTAAAAAGATTATCTTTTTCGTCATAACTATATGATTTGCCCTTTTGCGCATAGTTAACTTCCATTTTAAAGCTTAAAAATTTATTGAACTTATAGGTAGTATTAATGCCAGCATTAAATCCTAATTTGTAATTACGCTGCAATTGATCTTCAAAATCTGGAAGCAAACTTGCACCTGCACGAATGCCAACAGACCAATCGGTATATTGTTTTTCTTTTACTTCTTGTGCATTGATTTGAAATTTTCCAAATAAGAAAAATATAACAAGTACTTTTTTCATTTTTAATATAATTTAAGCAACAAAGATAAAATTGAAATTAACTTTCATACCAAGGAGCTTACAAATGTGAACAAATAAGCCAAAAAATTGTTGGTACTTTGTATTCGCACTTTGAAAGTGAGTTAAATTAATAATTATGATTAAACTATTCATTATATCTTTGTTTATGACAACATTAGTAGGTAATAAAAGCGTTCACAACTACAAAGTACATGACCTTTTGGGGAATGAGGTTGCATTAAGCGCCTATAAAGGCAAAGTATTATTAATTGTAAACACTGCCAGTGAGTGTGGTTTTACGCCACAATACCAAGAACTGGAAGAGTTATATCAACAATACAAAAACAAAGGTTTTGAAGTTTTAGCTTTCCCCAGTAATGATTTTGGAGGTCAGGAGCCTCTTAATGGAAAAGAAATACAGCAGTTTTGTTCTCTAAAATTTCATACTACCTTTCCTATTTTTGATAAGATACACGTGAAAGGCGATGCTGCAGATCCTTTGTTTTACTTTTTAAGCAATAAATCTGAAAATGGCAATGTGGATATTTCTCCTAAATGGAACTTTCAAAAGTATTTAATTGACAAAGATGGCCAAGTGATAGATTATTATTTGAGCACAACAAGTCCTACCAGTGGAAAAGTAAAAAAAGCGATAGAAGAACTTTTAGCTAAATAGTATTTCAGTTTTTATTTTACATTTGAAGAATGAAAAAAATTCTTCAACTCCTATTATTGAGCATATTTGTAATTAAAGTTGCCAATGCTCAAAGTAGCTTTACCGGTAAACCACGCTACAATATTTTAACCATTCAAAATGGCGATACTATTGGTATTACCACAGTAGAACTGTTCCCGAATATTGCGCCTTTACATGTGGCTAATTTTGACAGTTTAGTAAATGTGCATTTCTTTGATAGTACTGCTTTTCACAGGGTAATCCCTGGTTTTATGATTCAAGGTGGTGATCCAAATTCAAGACATGGTCCTATTTCAACATGGGGTTATGGCGATCCGTCTCAACCCACCGTGAATGCCGAGTTTAGTGCAGCCAAACACCTAAGAGGTATTTTATCTGCGGCACGTGATAATGATACTAACAGTGCTAATTCGCAATTTTTTATTTGTGCAGCAAATTATCCATCGCTCAATGGCAATTACAGTGTATATGGCAAAGTGGTAGCTGGTATGAATTATGTTGACACCATAGTCAGCGCACCACGCGATGCGAACGATAACCCCTTACAAAAAATTGAAATGTTTATTACTTCTGCTGGTACTAATGACTCTGTGCCTAATGCACCACTATTAAATTCACCTGCAACTGGGTCCTTTTCTACAAGCTCAAGTCGCTTATTGAAATGGTTTTTACAACCTGATGGCATTGTATATCATCTGGAAATTGCTACCGATTCATTGTTTACAAACATGATTAAAAATATAGAATCGAGTGGGAGTTTATACAATGTAACTGGACTTAGCTCATTAACCAAATACTACTGGCGCGTTAAATCTAACAATGGAGGACATTTCAGTAATTATTCAGAAGTATGGAATTTTTATGTTTCTGGAGTGGGGATAGATGAAATTGTCGATAACTCGAACAACATTATTGTTGCTCCCAATCCTGGTAAAGGAATTTTTACTTTTCAGCATTTAGTCATTGGCAGTCATTTAACCATTTTAAATGTTGAAGGAAAAGTTGTGTTTGACAGCCCTTGTAGTGACAGTAATTTACCAGTAGATTTGAGCAACAAACCAAAAGGAATTTACTTTTATAAAGTAAAAACTCTTGATGGCTTTATGGAAAAAGGAAAGCTCGTTGTTGAATAGTAAACCTCTTCTATTTGTTGAGATCAAAAGATATGAAAATGATTTATTATAGCAAGAGGCTTGTGTTCTTAAAATACCTTTTAAAATGAATAAGATTTAACGCAGCAACATTTTTAAATATTAGCCTACTCATAATTGGTTTCATAGATAATATTTGCAGCTAAAGCATTATTTTGTTTTATTTGTTATAATCAAAACAAGTATATAATCAACTTGTTATAGATTTAATCAGTTTACTTAAACAATTACAATTTATGAAATTTAACCTATTCATTCTATTTTTTATTATTTCTTTTAATGCAGCAAATGCGCAAGATTGGGTTAAAAAAATGAATGACCCCAATACTAACTTTTTTGAAGTACAAAAATCTTTCAATAAACACTGGAAGAAACAGGAGCGCAAGGAAAAGCTCAAAAGTTTTTTCACTTCAGAAAGTAAAAATGAAGAAGAAAATGAAGGTTTAATGCTATATAAACGATGGGAATATACTATTAAGCCAAGGGTTTACCCTTCGGGCAATAGAGCATTGCTGGAGCAGAGTGGAAAAGAACTTGAAAAAGCATACACAGATCCCATTTATAGAAGTGCTTTACAAGCCAATGGTAACTGGCAACCCTTAGGAGCATTTAATGTACCTGCTGATGGCGGAGGAGCTGGCAGATTAACATGTGTAAGATTTCATCCTACACAGCCCAATACAATTTTTGTTGGTGCTCCTGTTGGTGGACTTTGGAAGTCAACAGATGGCGGTGCAACTTGGACAGTAATGACGAGTGTTTTGCCATCATTAGCAGTAAGCGATGTAGCCATAGATGCAAATAATCCCAACATTATATATTTAGCGAGCGGAGATTTAGCTGCAGGCGATGCGCCAGGTGTAGGTGTATTAAAATCTTACGATGCTGGTAATACATGGGAAATTACCGGATTAAATTTTTTAGTTTCTCAAGGAAGATATGTTTCAAGAGTGATTATTGATCCCAACAATTCAAATATAATTTGGGCTGCCGCTAGTAATGGTGTATACAAATCAGTAAATGGTGGAGCAAATTGGGTAAAAGTACTTGTATCAAGCAACCTGCGTGACATGGAACTAAAACCTGGTACAAGCGATGTTTTATATGTTACTTCAAATACAACATTTTACAAATCAACCAATGGAGGTATTACATTTACTGCAATAGCCTCTGGTTTGCCTATTGCCAGTAGTTCCAGCAGAATGTCGATTGCAGTAACAGAAGCAAATCCTGAGGTGGTTTATGTAGTTTCTTCTAATGCTTCAGATAATGGATTTAAAGGAGTTTATAAAAGTATTAACTCGGGCACAAGTTTTAGTTTAAAAGCAAGCTCACCTAATTTGTTAGGTTGGTCTTCTGGTGGAAATGATGACGGTGGACAAGGGTGGTACACCTTAAGTATTGCAGCATCGCCCATAAATGAGAATGAGGTTTCTGTTGGAGGAGTAAATATTTGGTCATCATTTGACGGTGGTGAAAATTGGAACATTACAGCCCATTGGTATGGCGATAATGGCTTGCCTTATGTTCATGCCGATGTACACGATTTAATTTACAAACCTGGTTCAGGAGTTTTATTTGCTGGAAGCGATGGTGGAATTTTTAAATCTAATGTTGGTTTATCTAGCTGGTCAGATTTAAGTGATGGTTTGCAAATTGGACAAATGTATAAACTCGGTTGTTCGGCCAGCAATTTATCATTGGTATTGCAAGGCTGGCAAGATAATGGAACCAATCAGTATGATGCTGGCCAATGGACACATGTATTAGGCGGTGATGGGATGGAGTGTTTTATTGATTGGAGTAATCCAAATTATCAGTAC
>JBILPB010000120.1:0-10281 GCA_044374175.1 Bacteroidia bacterium
TTTTAGTATAGCCTAAACTCAAAGCATTTTTGTATTGTTCAATAGCTTTGTTGCCATGTTGTAAATAATTTCGCCAAATAGCGATGGCACCAAGTTGTGCAAAACCATATTCTATATAGTAAAAAGGTACTTCAAATAAATGCAATTGCTTTTGCCACAGGTAGGCTTTGTTTTCTTCGTAGCCTGTCCAATCGGTATGTTTACCACCAAACTCAGCATAAATTTTTAGCCAGGCTTGTTTTCTATCCTCCTCACTATGCGTAGGATTGCAATACATCCAATGTTGAAATTTATCGATGGCAGCCACCCAAGGTAAGGTGCGTAAAATATCATCTAATTGCTCCAATTTTGCGCGTTCAAAGTCGGCTGCGTTGTTAAAAAATGCTGTCCAATGTTGCATGCTAATTAACTCCATACTCATACTGGCTAATTCGGCTACTTCGGATGGCACATTTTTAAAGTCGTTTAGTATTAAATCTTTACTTAAAAAAGAATGAATAGCATGTCCACCCTCATGCACCATAGTTACTAAATCGCGCAATGAACCTACTGCGTTCATAAAAATAAAAGGTACGCCAGTTAAGGGCAAAGGATATAAATAGCCTCCAGGTGCTTTTCCTTTTCTGCTTTCTAAATCAAGCAAATTCATGTTTTCCATGGTGCTTAAACAGCTTTCAAAAAAGGGATCTAAAGTACCAAATATTTTACGTGTTTTGGCTACTAATTCGCTTGCATTTGCAAAGGGTTTTAAGGCATCTAATCCTGTGGGATCTACTTCAAAATCGTAAGGTTTTAAATTGTCGACACCCAATTGATTTTTACGCTGTAAGTCAAGTTCATCTAAAATGGGAACAATATATTTTTTAACCGATTCATGGAAATTAAAACAGTCTTCGGGTTTGTAATCAAATCTGCCTAAGGCATCAAACATATAATCTCTAAAGTTAGTATAACCTGCATTTACAGCCACCTGGTGACGCAGTTTTATCATATTATCCATAATGGCATCTAACTCAACGCGAGCTTCAGCCCTACGATTAGCCACTGTTTCATAAACTTCCTTTCTTTTATTTCTATCGTTAAGCTGTAATAGTTTAGCAGCTTGTGGCAAGGTCATTTCTTTTCCATCAATCATCACCGACATACTGCCCGAAACAGTGCTAAATTGTTGTGCTAAATTATTGAGCTCAGTAAAGAGTGGAATATTATCTTCTCTATATATTTCAATACTCATTTTAACTGCACGCAAGTATATATTGTAGAGATCTTTATCGAGCGCTTGTGTATACGGGCATTCGATTAATTTTTTATCCAACAAATTACTATAGGGTGCAATTTCTGGTTGAATATGTTCAACAAAAAAACTGTAGGCTTCACTCGTTTTTTGATCAGCTGTATCGCATGTCATGGCAATGTATCTTTTACCCAAATCTTCCGAAACAAAAGATTCAAGCTCACTTCGTTTTAACATCCATTCTTCTAGTTCCTTTAATGAGTTGATGTTTGTGGCTAACAACTGCTCGTAAAAGGGTTTTAAATCAGTCCAGTTATTTAAGGTAAAGTTAGCTGGTAAAAGAATGAGTTGAGTTTGCGTATTCATTTCGGTATATTTTTAAATTAAAAATGCTGTGATGTTAGTCACAGCATTTACTTGTATTTTTGAGGTAAATTAAGCGCCTGTTTTTCTAACAGTAACAGTTTTTCTGGCGCCTTTGGTGTTGGCTTTTGCAGAGGCACCTTCAGGTTTTGTTTTTGCTGCCGTTTTGATGGCAGTTTTCTTTACTTTTGGTTTTTCTTCTCCAGTTTTTTCAGTATTTTCAGCTTCAGTAGCTGCTGCTGTTTCTTTCAACATGTCATTTTTTTCTAAAAGATTATACCAAGTAATTAATTTCTTGATATCCGACACGTGCACTCTTTCACTATCATAATTTGGCAATACATTTTTCAGATATGCTTTTAGCTCATCATTACTTGCTTTTGCATCTATGGATGCTTGTCCTTTTTCAGTTTCAAACATCTTTTTCAATACTTCTTTTAAAGGCATATCGTCACCAGTGGTAAAGATACTAATATCTTCTAAAGAACTTATTTTAAAGGTGCTAAAGGCTTGCATTCTTTTTTTGTCGATTAATGATTCAACAATAATTCCGTTGTGGGCTTGAGCTACCACCTTAAACAATCCTGGGTAACCAGAAATAGCAATAATTTTAGATATATCCATATGCGTTAAAATATTATAGGGTTGCAAACCTAAAGGTTTTTTTTAATTATTCAACATTACTTAACAATTTAGTGTTTATGTTAAAAAACTGAAAATGCTTCATATGGTATAATTAAGGTTTAATTCAAAAAAACATTCAGTTAATTAAAATCAGAATAACCTTTTAAAATGTGTTTAGATGAGATTTATTTAATGGAAGAGATTAACTATTCTAAATGATTTGTTTGCTATTTTAAAGCACAACTGTAATGTTTTGATATTAGTTTGACAGTTGGAATAAATGATTATTTTTACCAGCTTATAACTATTCAAACAATATGACTAAAAATATAAATTGGTTATTGACAGGCAATTCTCGAAGATACTATATACTATCATTATATTTTCTGGCGATTCTTACGGCACTAACCATACTGCCATTTATTATATTATGTTTTTTCAATAATCCATCTGCAGATGATTATTCTGTTGCGTTTCCAGTATTTGAGAGAGGATTTTTAAACGCAAACAAGTATTGGTATTTTGAATGGACTGGTCGTTTTTTTTCATCATTTTTGATTTGCCTTTTTAACCCTTTACTTTATCATAGTTTTATTGGATATAAAATGCTGTCACTATTTATGGTTGTAGCAATGCCTTTAGCGTTGTTTCGCTTAATATTTTACTTTACCAAAACTTATGCATTTCATGAAAGGATTGTTCTCGGTTCATTAATGGTTCTTTTTTATTTTGGCTATATTCCTATAGTGTCTGAGGGGTTTTATTGGATGTCTGCCAGTTTAACTTATCTTAGTCCTGATTTACTGTTAGTGCCCTTTATTCCATTGTTATACAGCGTTTATCAACATGGTTTTTCAAAAGAACATAAATTAAGAGTAGTTTCTTTTTTGAGTTTAGGTATAGCTTTGATAGGGTGTAACGAATTTTTTATGTTGTCAATTGTTCTTTTTATTTCATTATTAATAGCTTTGTTTTATTTTAATGAACGGAAAGTTCATTGGGGGTTGGTTATTTCATTAATTGTTTTTATTGGCGCTGCATTAATTGTTATTCTTTGCCCGGGCAACAAAATTAGAACAGCAGTAATGTATTCAAATGCTGCAACAAACCGAATTCATGACCTTGAATTTAGTCTTATTTTAAGTTTTAAATATGCTTTATCCTATTGTAAAAGTTTGATTATTCCAACCCTGCTTTTTTCAATCCCAATTTACCTTATTCTATTAAGAAATATGAAGAAAACAAAAGACGTCTCGAGTAGCAGGTTTACTTTTGCAATGAACCCTATTATGGCAATTTTGCTTTTTTTTCTATACATTGTTTTAATATCATTTCCCTCGGCCTGGGCAACAGGGCTTATCCCTGTTAAGAGAGCGATGAACTCAGTATTTTTTGTTTATCTTTTATTACTTGTTTATATTTTATACCTGATTGCAATATATACACATGATCGTATTTCAGGAATGATATCACACAAATATTATCTTGTTTTTATTGCTTCTTTATTTATGGTATCACTGGTAATGGCCAACAGCCATAATATAAAAGACGTATACAAGGAAATATTAAATGGATCGGCCTACTCATTTAATGAAGAATGGAATAATCGTTATCAACAATTTAATGTAATGTCAAAGCAAGACACTTGTTACACCCCAATTTTAAAAGGAAGGCCGTCAACCCTTTTGGTGTTTGATCTTTCAGACAATCCCAATCATTATTTTAACAGGGATGCTGCTAAATATTTTAAGCTGAAAGCAATAGTTGCAACTGAAGTAAAAGAAAAAGTTAATATGCCGCAGAAATAAAAATTGATTGGCTTACCTTTTTTACGAATGGAATTTTTTCGAGCAAATTACCAGCTTTAACAGATGGGGTAATAAGTACTTCTGGTATGCCTGGAAGAAGAAAATCTTTATATTCAACTTTTACATCCTTGTACCCCGCTTTTAAAAGTTTTTTTGTAATAAAGTCCTTTGAAAAAGCCATTTCATCAGGTTCAAGATTAGTTTTGGTTCTTAGAAACGGAACTGTAAAAATAAGATATACATATGGATTATATAAATTGGGTTCAAGAAAAATGATCTTACCATTCTTCTTTAAAAGTGAACGCATATTTAAAAATGCCTCATCCAAATGAAAATACAAATGGTGTAATATTCCATTACCAATAATATAATCAAATTGTTCTCCCTTAAATTCTGGGGCTTTATTAAAATCCAAAAGATCAAAACGAAGATTAGGTAAAATAAAATGTTCCCTAGCCTCTTTAATAAATGGTTCACATAGGTCAGTTCCCAAAACCTTCATACCTGTTTTTTGAGCAAGTAAAAAGGCGTTTTTTCCTGATCCACAGCCAATTTCCATGACGCTTTTATTTGGGGCAGGATCCATTAGTGAAATCATATAATCACATCTTCTCTCAGCACGTATTCTGGTAGATTTACTATCACCCCATACTTGATTATAACCTCTGTCGTCTTTAATATTATTCATACCAATTTTTATTTTTGAATCAAAACAGTATAACCTAAAGGATCTTCAATGCTTCCTATGTTAAACACTAATGCAATGTGAGCGATAATAACAATGCTAATTAATATTGGGGAGAGCATAATCCATACAGGCACAAACAGCCATTTCCAGTATGTAGTTGGGAGTAGGTTTCTGAACCAAAGAACAATTACCTTGTTGGCAATATTTGCAATATCTGTTCCCCGGTTTTTAATTTTTACTTTCGCAAATTTACTAAACATTGTTTTAAGGCTACTTGGCGTATAGCGAAAAAAATCGTACGGAATATAATGATATCTCGCACTCCAAGGTATCGTAATAATTCCTGAAGCACCGGGTTTCATTACCCTATACATTTCATCTATAAGATTTTGATAGTGTTCAACATGTTCAAGTACTTCGGTACATATGATGCCATCAAACTTTGCATCTTCAAAAGGAATATCCTGACCGTTAAATGGAGTAATTTCACTGTTTTGATAATCGAATTTTTCTGCATCCACGATATCAATTCCAAAATACTTAATATCGGGTTTAAGCAGAAATTTATAAGGCGATTGACCACAACCAACATCTAAAATATTTCCGTTGTAAAAAGGAATTGTTTGACGTATATCCTTGTAAATGGTAAGGATTTGTAAATCAAGTATCATTCTCCCGTAAAACTTTAGTTTGCCTACAAAAGAATCGGGTGGTGTATGGTTAACGGGTCTGAATCCTTCGCTCATGAATGTTTTTTTCTAAATATATTCTTCCTTATGAATTTAGGCCTGCGTTTGGTTTCTTCCAATATTTTTGCCTGGTATTCTCCCAAAAGGGAGATTCCTAACATTTGTATTCCTCCGAAGAAAAGGATCAGCACCACAATTGTGGTAATTCCATGAGGATTACCCGGCAAAGCAAAGTACATTATTATTTGGACAATAATTGCAAGGAAAGAAAGTAATGTAAGTGTCCATCCAATATAAGTTAGTAACTCAAGTGGAACATAACTGAAACTGAAAATTGCTTTTCGCGCCCAAGCTAGATTTTTACGCATGTTATTTGTTGTTACACCAAACATTCTTTCTGGGCGCACATAATCTACTCCGGTTTGTTTAAAACCTACCCAGGCGCGCAAACCACGCATAAATTGGTCGGTTTCGGGAAGTTTTACCAATTCAGTTACCACTTTTTTGTCCATAAGACTAAAATCACCTGCATCTAATGGAATAGGCACATAGCTAACACTTCGGAACAAGCGGTAAAATAACTTATAAAACGAACCCAGTACCTGACTTCCTTCGCGTGCAATTCTTCTTCCATAAACTACATCGTATCCCTTTTTATATTCTTCATAAAATTTTTCAATGAGTTCAGGTGGGTCTTGTAAATCACCATCAAGCAGTATGACTGCATCTCCCGAAGAAATTTCCATACCTGAAAGGAATGCAGATTGTGAACCAAAATTACGTGAGTGTTCAATGGCAATTACATGACTATCTTCATTAACTATTTTCTGCAATATTTCATTCGTATTATCTGGCGAACAATCATTCACAAAAATAATTTCATAATCAACCTGAATTTTCTGAAAAGTTTTTGTCAGACGTTCGTACATAATTGGAATAGCCTGCTCATCCTTATAGCATGCAATTACAGCCGTTAATTTATGTATTATTTTATCCTGAGCTAACTTTTTTTCATAAAGTGGCATAGAGTAATCCTTTTGCCAATCATAGGTTTTCTCTAGCCCTTCTTTTAATGTGGTAGTGTTTTGCCAACCAATCAAATTTTTTGCTAAATCAGAATTTCCAAACCATTCCTTTAAATCCCATTTTCTATTTGGAAAATTACCCCATTCAGGATTTTTCTCAAGCTTAAAAATATCCTTAATTTGAGAAGCAATTTCACGTATTGTTGTTTTCTTATTACTAGCAATATTAATAGACCTGCCTTTAATGGCCATAATTTGATTAGCTGCTAATAATGTAGCATACACGGCATCATCTACAAAAACAAAGTCCCTTGAAATATCAGGTTGAACAAGCGGAGGATAAACACCTTCCATTCCTTTCTGAATAAGTTGTGGAATTAACCTATCTGGTTCTTCAAAAGGACCAAAAATGGAATAATAGCGTAGGTTAGTGACTGGCATTTCTTTAATTGTACCATAAAATTTAATCATTTGTGCCGCACTAGCCTTTGTTACGGCATAATGTGAATTTGGAGACAATAAGTCATCTTCAGATGGACCTGCTGCATTTATACCATATTCAGAAGAACTACCCGCATGAACAAACGATTTTATGGAAAAAAGAGATGTCACTTCAAGCAGGTTAAGTAAACCTAAAAAATTTGTTTCATAAATCAAGTCGATATTATCTTGTTTGCTGTATGCCCCATAAGCAGCCAAATCAAAAATAGTTTTAAAATTATATTCTTTAAACAGGTTTTCTATTTGCGTTTTTTGGGTAATGTTACAATGAAGAATATTTTCAGGATTAATATCATCAAGTCGCCATGGAATGAATGGTTTACTGGTGATGGCAAACACGTCATTGCGAACTGAAAAAATTGACCGGAACAAGTTGGTACCAATAAAGCCACTTGCTCCAAAAATAACAATAGGACCTTCTAAATTAGAAATCTGTTCATGAATTTTTTCCTTCAAGGTCAACATTTCCCGAAATAATATTTAATTAAGAAACTGTTCAAGCGCTTTCAACAAACCTGTTCCCACAAGATTATTTTCGGCCTGATGAAATTTTTGATCACCGTATTTTCCTGATGGATAACCCGCAGCGCTGAAAGCAATTATACTAATGGCGCAACTCAGTTTATTCATTAAATGAAAACTTAAAGTCTCGCGTAATCCACATTCTCCACTATGTTCTTCAATTGTAATTAATCGCTTGCAATTGTTAATTGAGGAAACAAGTTCTTCGGGAATATCTTCAATAGGAAAAATACCAATTACCCATATCTCCAGATCATCAGCATAAATAGAGTTAATTATATTTTCAACCACAGGTCCTGTACCAACTACAACACCTTTTTTGCCTGATTTAATTTTCCTCCATTGCGTAAAAGGTGCAATGCTTTGTGTAATTTTTGCACCAGTGTTTAATCTTAAATAATTGGGGTTTTTGTCATCAGACATTAGTAATACAACATCGTTAATATCTTTTTCCAAAAAAGGCACATAAACCTTCATGTTTGGTAGTATCCTCATTATGCCTATGTCTTCAATATTGTGATGCGTGGCTCCCATAATCCCATACCCATATCCACCACCATTCCCCACAATTTTTACAGGTAAATTATGCAGGCATACATCATTCCTGATTTGTTCATATGGCCTTAATGTAACAAAAGGAGAAATGCTATAAACCCAAGGAATAAAACCTTCATAGGCCAAAGCTGCCGATACGGTAATCATATTTTGCTCAGCAACTCCAGCATTAATAAATCTTTTTCCTAATTTAGCTTCAACATTTTCTAATGCCATATACCCAAGATCTCCTGTTATAAAAACCCAGTTAGGGTTATTATCAGCATTTGTGAGTATTGCCTCAGCAAAATCTTTCCTCATACTTCCCTATACTATTAATTTTGAAACTTTATTATCGAAATCAAGAACAATCTCATTCATTATCAAATTATACTGTTCTTCTTTAAGAGGTAAATAGTGGCAATCCAATTGATTTTCATAAGTTTTCCAACTTCTGCCTTTTATTGTGTTGCATATAATTGCTACCGGCTTTTCTAATGCTTCAGCAGCTTCTTTGCAATGTTGCAATGACAAAAAATCGTGACCATCCGCAATTAAAACTGCGAAGCCAAACGATTCAATTTTTTTATCAAGCGGTTCCAGTTTCATTACATCTTCTGTTCTGCCGTATCCTTGTAAGCCGTTTCTGTCTATTAACCATGTTACATTAGTCAGTTGATGTTGTGAAATAAATAATGCAGCTTCCCATATTGAGCCTTCGTTTAATTCACCGTCAGAGGTAATGCAAAAAATCTTCTTCTTTGTTTCTTTTAATTTTTGAGCGAGACCTAAACCAGCAGCTAAGGAGAGTCCATGGCCCAAACTTCCGGTTGCAAATGGAATACGCTTTATTTTATTTACTGGTGGGTGTGCTGCCAGATAAGTGTCATTCTTATAAAAAGTCGAAATATCATCATCTGTTAGGATACCTTCCTCGGCTAACATCGAATATATAGATGCTGCTGCATGACCTTTCGAAAGTATAATTTCATCCTGATCATCCATCCAATTGAAACGAACAAAGCAAATTATTTCTGCAACACTAAGTGAACATCCTACATGACCTGCATCAGCAGCCCTATACATTTTTAAAAATCGTTGTTTTATATTTTTTGATTTTTGAAGAAGATTTTCATGTATTACTACATCCATATAACCTAATAGTTAGCATCTGATATTATTTGGCAAATATAATTAAATATTTCACAAAGTCAACCTGGAAAAGCCAAATTAATAAACTGGGTTATTTAACTTTTTAGCATTTTTAGATGGTTATAATTTCAACTTTAGTTTTGTTTTGCTTGCACCAAAATCATTGCTATAGATCTTAGTTTAAATGCTTTACAGGAGATAAGTAAAACAAACTTAATCTATTATAAGAAATTTAAATTTACCATGCACGAATTAAGAGTTTTACTTATAAAACAATGGCCTTTCCTAAATAAAAATCTAAAACTTTAGCTTTAAAAATATACTCGTATTTAGCCTGCAACAATTGTGCTTCGGCATTGGTAACATTATTTTTTTGTGTATTATAATCAACAGCGTTGGCTGCGCCCACAGTATATCTTTGTTCCACATATTTAAACGATTCTTTAAGTGCAATCACAGATTTTTCGGTGGCGTTAAATTTCTTGAGTGCTCCGTTAGCGTCTGTGTAGGCTTGTAAAATGGTGCGTTGTAAATCTAATTTGGTTTGTAATAATTGTAATCTTGCGCTTTCTAAATTAATTTTTGCCCTAGTTATTGCTGTGTGTGTTTGCAAATTATTAAATAAAGGGATATTGAGTGTTAAGCCCAATGAACGGTTAAAATTGTCTTTAAACTGTGTACCATAAGGCGAATTTTCTAAGACCGGATTTACAAATAAACTCTTAACTTCTTCTCTGCCAATCGCTGTATAACCAATAGTGGCAATAGTAGAGTCGTAGCCTGCAATTTGTTGTGCCAAACCCGAATAACCTGTTCCTAATGAGCCACTAAAGATCAAATTTGGACTGATAGCACTTTTTGCTATTTTTATACCTCTTTCGGCACTTAGTACTTGGTTTTCGGCACTTTTGATGATAGGTTGGTTGCTTAATGCCGAATTATAAACTTGCTGTGAAGTAAAATTTAAAGGCAATTCATTAGGATTGGGCAAGTTTGGGATGCTTACACTAAAATCATCTGGATTTACGTTTAAAAGCAGCGCCAAATTAAGTGTTGCAATGTTTAATTGATTGCTAGCATTTACCACATTCAACTCTTCGGTGGAAAGTTGTGACTCAACATCATATTGATTGAATTTTGG
>JBILPB010000277.1:0-2641 GCA_044374175.1 Bacteroidia bacterium
AAAAATTTGAATTATATGCCAAAAAAATCTGGTTTAGCAATGGCATACATCATCATTATTCAAACATGAAAATGATGCCTGAATTTACTCAAGAATACTTTAATGATTTGATTAAAAATTGTGACTCTAAACAATTGCCTTTAGAAGGAAAAGATATCGAAACTTTAATTACCACATTAAGGCCAATTTTATTTGATGAAAAAGTGGATGCTAAAATTGTTGATCAAAGCGCAGGTATTGATAACATTAAAGCTTCTGCAAATAACTTTTATGAAGGACTATCACAAAAAGAAGTAGAAGGATATTATGCTAAAATGGCTGATAAAGGGAGCAAAACATCAATCATGTATGGCTTAAATAGCAAACTTGTAAAAGAAAATGGCAAAATAGTTGAAAAAACTTGGAAAGTTGGTGGCATGTACTCTGCAGCCATCGAGAAAATAGTTTTTTGGTTAGAAAAAGCTTCAGGCGTAGCCGAAAATGCTGAACAAAAATTATCACTCGATAATTTAATTAAATTCTACAAAAGTGGCGATCTTAAAGACTTTGACGAATATTCTATCGCCTGGGTAAAAGATGTAAATTCTAGACTAGACGTGGTAAATGGTTTTATTGAAGTGTATGGAGATGCTATTGGGAAACGTGGAAGTTTTGAATCTGTAGTAAGCATGAAAGATATGGAAGCTACTAAAACCATTGCTGCTATTGCTAAAGAAGCACAGTGGTTCGAAGATAATTCGCCAATTGCCAATGAACATAAAAAGAAAGAAGTAAAAGGTATAACTGCCAAAGTAATTACAGTGATAGCCGAAGCAGGAGATGCCGCACCTTCAACACCAATTGGCATTAATCTTCCAAACAGTAATTGGATAAGAGAGCAACATGGCTCTAAATCTGTTTCATTAGGGAATATTGTTGAAAGTTACAACGTTGTTGGTGCTAAAAGTCCACAACTAAAAGAATTTGCTTATGACGATGCTGTGGTAGAAAGAGCCAAAAAAAATGGGGCTTTAGCAGGTAATTTGCATACAGATATGCATGAAGTTATTGGTCATGCTTCGGGCAAAATTAATGAAGGAATAAGCACACCTGATGTAACTTTAAAAAATTATGCAAATTGTTTAGAAGAAGCCCGTGCCGACCTAGTTGCACTCTACTTTATTTACGATAAAAAATTAATTGATTTAGGTGTGATGCCATCCTTAGAGGTAGGTATGGCCGAATATGACAATTATATATTAAACGGCTTAATTATGCAACTAACACGCATAAAACTAGGTGATCATTTAGAAGAAGCGCACATGAGAAATCGTCAATTAGTGGCATCATGGGCTTTCGAAAAAGGAAAAAAAGATAATGTAATTGAAATGGTCAAGAAAGAAGGTAAAACTTACGTTAAAGTTAATAACTACGAAAAACTTCGTACTATTTTTGGTGAATTGCTAAAAGAAATCCAACGTATTAAATCCGAAGGCGATTATAAATCTGCCACAGCATTAGTAGAAGGCTATGGTGTAAAAGTAGATAAAACACTTCATCAAGAAATATTAGATCGTTTCGAGAAATTAAATGTGGCACCTTATAAAGGATTTATACAGCCAAAATTAGTTCCAGTGATGGATGGTGATAAAATTACGAACGTAAAAATCGAATATCCAAAATACTTTAGTGAGCAAATGTTGGAATACGGAAAAAAATACAGCTTCTTGCCTGTGATTAACTAATCGAAAATTAATAAGCATAAAAAAGCCGCTTTGTGTATTTCAAAGCGGCTTTTTTAGTTCTGTTTAGAATTACAAACTCCAGTAGGTTAATTCCTTTATCTTTCCTCTATAAATACCTTTAATATCAACTAAAATTCCATTTAATGGCATTAAGGATTTAAAATAAGCTTCCTCTAAAGGCTTGTATTCAGCATGATTTACTGCAACTATTACAGCGTCATAATTATTTCCTGGTTTTTCAACCAACCCAAAACCATACTCATGATTTAGCTCCTCTGAATCGGCATGTGGATCAACAACTTCAACGTTTAAACCGAAAGATTTTAACTCTTTAATAACATCGGCTACTTTACTATTCCTAATATCACTAACATCCTCTTTAAACGTAGCACCCATTACCAATACCACTGTATCATTCAAGTTTTTCTTAGCTGCTGTTAGTTTTTTTACCGTTTGCTTAGCGATATAAAAGCCCATGCTATCATTTACATACCTTCCGCTATTAATAATTTTGGCATGATATCCTAAAGATTCTGCCTTATAGGTTAAATAGTAGGGATCAACGCCAATGCAATGTCCGCCAACTAGCCCTGGGAAAAACTTTAAGAAATTCCATTTGGTACCCGCTGCTTCGAGCACTTCAAATGTATTTATCCCCATTTTATTAAAGATGATAGATAGCTCGTTCATTAAAGCAATATTAACATCACGTTGCGTGTTTTCAATAATTTTTGCTGCCTCTGCTACTTTAATTGATGATGCCTCGTGAACTCCAGGCTCTACGATTATTTTATATACATCTGCTATTTCTTTAGATGACTCTGCATCACATCCAGAAACAACCTTTAAAATTTTGGTAATTGTATGCTCTTTGTCACCCGGATTGATGCGCTCAGGAGAATATCCAACTTTAAAAT
>JBILPB010000145.1:0-8269 GCA_044374175.1 Bacteroidia bacterium
ATTTTTTTAGGCTACTGGGGCAGTGATGGAAATATAATTAAAGAGCCAATGTTCATAGGAACAATGCAATTAGCGGAGAAGGATTTGGAAAAAAAAGAACAGCAAGTTATTGACGGACAACAGCGCTTAACAACTTTTTTACTTCTTTTGAAAATTTTAAAAATGGAATTCCCTGATTGCAGAGAATTAGCATCCATTCACTTTGATTGGCTTGAAACAAAAGTCAATAGCGGAACACAGCAAAAGGATTTAAATCAATTGTTATCATTCAACACATTTGAAGAATTTAATTCGTATCTAAATACATACGTAAATAACGCATTGTATATCAGGAATATTTTAAGTGAATTAATTGTAGAAGGACAAAAGGTTTCTGAGAATGAAACGGAAGAGCAGTTCAATGCTGATGATTTTACTAATTATATTCTTAGCAAAATATACTTTGTAGTAATTGAAACATATGCTTCACTGTCCAAAACACTACAGATATTTAATGCAATAAATACCACAGGACTTGACCTAAATGGTGGCGACATTTTCAAATTAAAAATGTATGAATATTTATGCGACCAAAACAAGGAGGCAAATGAAGAAACTAAAATAAAATTCTTTGAACAGATAAGCGGAATCTACAAAAAGATTGATACTAAGAACAAAGAGCTTGGCTGGGTTGTAGATATTTTTGGAGTTTTAGAAATGTATAAGTACATTCTTATTGCAAAATATGATTTACCAAAGACACTTTATTTCTATGAAACCAATAGGTTTTTTGAAGAGTTATTTGATACCATTTCAAATACAAATAGATGGGATAATTTTAAAAGTATAAAAGAAAAAGGGCTGACTCTTTCCTTAATTGAATTGGAAGAAATAATTCAATCAAGATTTCAATGGCATTTAATTTATAAGAGTGTTCCAACCGCAGAAGACGCTTGTTCATGGCATTTTATTTGGTGGTCAAGATATAGTCGCTATCACATTTTAGTGTATTTGTTTACTTACAAATTTAATTCAGAAGAAGATTTTACTTCCAAACTTTTTTTATTCAAAAGGCAACTAAGCAAATTATTTATTATTTACAGTATACGTTTCCAAAAGCTAAAAAGTGAGATTTATTATTCATTTATGTATGAGGTATTGGATACAATGATGAACAAATCATCAGAAGAATTGATTAAACTGATAAATTCCAAAATTGGAAAAGTTGAAGACCATAAAGGTTGGTATGACCTTGAGGCTATTTTAAATGGACCAATAGCGCACAACGCAAAACTGAAAAATATTGTATGCAGAGTTTCCGCTATGCTCGAGGAAGATTACACTTCGAATGATATAAAAATTTGCAACAATTTATTTCAATTACCCATTGACATTGAGCATATTCAATCTTACCACGATAGCAATGGAGATAAAAGAGATGACATTTGGAATGAGTGGGGAGATGATATAAATTCTATTGGTAACCTCATGATTTTGGAACAGGATATTAATCGTTCAATCAGTAATAATACTTATGACATTAAAATCAATAAATACCCCAATAGTAGTTTTTCAATTGTTAAAAATCAACCTATTCAATATGCATATTGGGATCTAGAAAAATGTATTTTCAGAAAACAAAAAGAAACTGAAAAAATACTCAGATATCTTTTCAATTAATATTATTGGAAAGATTTATTTTCATTAATTTAAAAAATCTATGAAATACTTTATAAACTTTAAGTATGTAATAATATGGAAACAGAAATAAAAAGCTTATTGGAACAAGTTTCAGTAATTGTTAAAAAATATGATGATTTAGCAGCAAAAACAGGTGAAAATTTTAATATTTTTTCAGTTTTAAAATTAGACTCAGATGAAGTAAGACTGCACTCGAGGTTATTAGGTGAATTACTTAATCCTAAAGGCTCTCATGGACAGAATGAGGTGTTTTTGAAATTATTTATTTCAAAACTTGGTCTGGAAAAAGCTTACACTGATGAAGAGTCGCTTAAAAAAGCAATAGTTTTTATTGAAGAAAATATTGGAAATATAACTGATGATTATTTAAAAGGTGGAAGGATTGATATAGTAGTCAAATTTCCCAATCAATTAAAAGAAATAGTGATTGAAAATAAAATTTATGCCAATGATCAAAAAAATCAATTGGGAAGATACTTTGAAAAATATCCAAAAGCCAATATCATTTATTTAACACTTTTTGAAAGGATTCCAGAAAACTATAGTCTAGGTGATAAATTAACCCTTAGTGGAGTTAATTGTATAACATACAAAAAACACATTAAGGAATGGCTAGAGCAATGTTTGCCTAAAATAAATGGACATCCTTTGATTAAAGAAACAATTACACAGTATCTTTATTTAATTAAAAAACTTACGAATCAAACAACTAATCATGAAATGAAAAACGAGCTAGTAAAAATTATTGTTGCAAACAAAGAATATGTAAAAACTGCAAAAGAAATAGCCGATGTTTGGCATGAATGCAAAATGGAGATTGTAAAACGTATAGAAGAGAACTTGAAAAATATTGCGATGGAGCTAAATATAGAATACAGTATTGACTTAGAATATGAAAAAGATAAGGAAGGATGGAAGCGTATTGGAGAGGAGGAGACTGGATTTTGGTTTTATAGTAAGAAATGGTGTTATTGTATATATTTCTATTTTGAGACTACCTTAGAGAGTATAATTGTTGGGGTTGACAGCCGTGGTCCTGAAGCAAGGTGCAGTAAAGAAATTATAGATAACCTTCAAAGGCATTTTAAAGATTTTGATACTATCAATAAGATTGATAATCCTGACTGGATATGGGTTAGTAATTTCAGATTTTGGCAGGATACAAAATGGGAAGATAAGAATTCGAAAATTCCAAATGCCATAAAAGAAAAAACCAAAATGATTTTGGAAAAGCTTTTAGAATTTAAATCATAAAATTATGTCTAAACGAGGCTACATATCACGCTACCTGCTTATTCTCAAAAAGCTTAAAGTAAATCCATATTCATCTTATGAGGAATTGAAAGCCTATATGGAAAATCAATTTGAATATATGCAAATGCAAGATGATAATTTGCAAATAGGTTTTTCAAAGCGAACGCTGCAAAGAGATTTAAAGGAAATTAGAAACGTATTTGGAATTGATATTGAATATTCAAAACCGAACAATGGTTATTTCATTACCCAAAATGAAAATGAAAACATGAATTTTCAAAGGATGATGGAAGCTTTTGATATGTTTAATACCCTTAACCTGGCGCAAGATTTAACTCCATTTATTCACTTAGAAAATCGCAAGCCACAAGGAACAGAGAATTTATATGGATTACTCCATGCAATAAAAAATAGGTTTCAAATCAAATTTACCTATCATAAATTTTGGGACGAAGAATTTAGTCAACGAGCAGTTGAACCCTTAGCTTTAAAGGAATTTAAAAATCGCTGGTATATCATAGCCAAAGACTGTAAAGACGATACTATTAAAAGTTTCGCGCTCGACCGTTTATCAAATCTTGAAATTACAAACCAAACTTTTCTTTACCCAACAAACTATAGTATTGAACAAAGTTATCGTTATTGTTTTGGTATTGAAAGCCCAAATGGTAAGGAGCCTCAAGACATCATTTTGTCCTTTGACCCTTTCCAGGGTAAGTATATTAAAACATTGCCCTTGCATCACACACAGGAAATACTCGTTGATAATGATGATGAATTGAAGATTAAACTTAAGCTTTGCTTAACGCATGACTTTTTAATGGAATTATTATCATTTGGAGATAACCTAGCGGTGATTGAACCTAAATCGCTAGTAAACCAAATAAAGGAAGCGCATAAAAATGCCTATAAGCGATACTAAAATTCAAATTAACATGAATTTGCTTTAGTTTTTTTCATCACCAAGAAAAGCGTAGCAATTTTCTTTTAGCAATATTGGTTGGTCTTGTCTATATACAAATTATAGCAACTCAAATCTCCAAAGAATGAGCTCGTTGCAAATCGTTTTGTTAATATATCAGGAGCAATTTAATAAAGTACTTCAAGACGAGGCTCTTTGCGATTTTGAACATTGGCATTTACAATAGGAGGGTAGGATTTTTCTTAAGATTTCATACAATTTATTGAGAAATATTAAGGTTTTACAAGACTTTTTGAAAAGTTTTTTTTACAATTATTAATCTTTACAAGAAATTATAGTTTTAAATATTGAAAACCGTTATTATGGGCAATGGTTAACATAGGCCTAATCGTTTCTTCATACTTTAATTTATCAATTTTAAAATCAGGAAAAATGGGGAGGTATTCTTGTAAAAATTTGTTTTTAGGTGCAATTGTCTTAATCACTTTTAAACCTTCATTCTGGATGTCAAAAAAAGAATTAAAGTACTGATCAAAGTCAGGCAGTTTATCACCCTTTTTTGAATTAAAATAGGAGTCTGCTGGAATTAGATTCCACATTAAATCATGGGCCACAAATTGAAATGGAACAAAATGCTCTACCGCGTATTCATCTATTCCTAATTTTTTACCGGTATAAATACATGTAACAGGTCCAATTTCTTTAATGATCAAATCCCAGAAGTTACGCTTATGATTGAGTAAGCTGCCACGGGCAATTGGTCTTTGCAATTTAGAAGGAATATCGGGCACGTTTGGATTTCTAGCCTGAAGGTATAAGGCTAAATGCCAATAACAAAAGGATTTTAAAACGCCCATGTTACTTTTAAAGTAATCTAACCAATCCGCTTTAACAATAATGTAATCTTTGTAAAGAGAATAAGGAGCAATGCTTAATTTTTCTTGAGATTTCTTGTAAATATTTGCGCTTGTATCAGTTCCTAGCCAAGGGCTTAGAAATTTGTGAGGAACATTTAAATCAAAATGCTTGAGCGCTGAAATTGTTCGCCTATCATTTGTATTTAATAATTTCTCGAGAATCGTTTTTTGCGAAAAATCAATTTCAATCGACTCCCAATTTCTAATATCTTCAATTGCTTGTTGAATGTTATCCTGCTTACCAAATGAAACATGGAAATAATTGACAGTGTACCAGGATAAAGAAATCATTCGGGCAAACAGCGATCTTTTTTCAATTTGTACATTGCCTTCTTCCAACGCTTCTAAAATTGATAAAAACCAATAGAATTTATAGGTTGCACTTGTGTTATTAAAACAAGCGCTTAATAAATTTACAGGTACATTTTTATCGTTTGGTAATTGCATTTCAAGTTCGATTTATACAAATTTAATGATCTAACTGCCAGCAATTGACCACAAAATATTTCTATTTAAAATTTTGAAATAAAATTATCAAAAAACTTTTCGTCTTTAAAGTCTCTTATATTTAATTTCACTTCATGAATTAAATTTTTCATTTTAAATTGTTTTTAGTTTATCTAATATCCTCACCATAGCAAATGTATCCATTTTACAATAAGCTAACAAGTCTTCTCGCGTTTGTTTTACATCGCCTTCAAAATCGCCTGTAAGCATGGATGCAAAGGTGTTGCTGGCGGTACCGCCTTCACTAATATTTAAGTTGTTGTAGGATAACTCTGGTACCAAGGCTGGTAAAACCTTCTTTATGGAGTAAGAGCCTTTCATGTCAGGTGTGTAATACCAACGCTGCTGGAAAGGAGTCATTAAGTCTTTTAAGCGTGGTATAATTTTATTTATTTGGTTGCTAAAAAGTGGAAAGTTAAGTGCTAAGTCTGCTAATTTTCCTTTTTCAAAACCTATGTTGTACACCAAAATATCGCCTTTAGTTCCACAGTCCAGGATCAACTTTTCTATAAAGGGAATGCGCGGATCACCTCCGTTCAACTCTGCTAAAAATTCATAGTGTGTTGCCTCTGCCTGCGCACTTTCTTGCTTGTGCATGGAGTATTGAAACACCAATTGCTGATAGGGCCTACTTTTGTCAAACAGAGGCACTGCGGTGGCAAAGGTTTCGAAGTCCATAAAGTACAAAGGATATTGCAAGCTTTTCACAAACTCTTTTATCTTTGGTTCATCGATTATCGTTTCGTTGTTCAACTCACAGTTTACCTGCATCCATTGCTTTTCGTTCAGTGGAAAGTCTTCGGGAATGTCTTTAAAATGGATAATGTTACTGCCATACATTTCAAACTTTTTATTTCCATTTAATCGCGATATGTTAAATACAGAATTGTCTGGAATGTGCTTCCAACAATGGCCTGCAAAATCGCATTCATACGGGTCGCTGCAATGCGGACCAATATCCACTTTCGGTATTTCTTTTTGCAACAATACATTCTTCAATATTGCTACTTCTTCATCTATTCTTGGCAACAGCTGCAATACTTCTTCTTTCACGGAAACAATGGTAAAAAGCTGGTGGACGTCTATTTCGCCTTTCTTTTCGTATTCGTTGTTAATGTGTACGATAGAGATGTCCTTTAAATCGATGCCGGAATTGATGATGGCATAATATTGAATCGTTGCATCTAAATGGTAGGTTTCAGTAACTCCTGTGGAGCTCTTTACTTCATAGGCCTTCCAACCCTTTTGATCTTTTACGAGGATGTCTAAGGCTGCCAGCACTCCATTGAATTGGAAAGCGGCTTCGTAAATAATTTTTGAGCCTTTTTTAATTTCTTCCTGAGTACGAATAACCGCTTCTTGAAAATTGTAATAACTTTTTGGACTACAGTCTACGCCACCAGGAAAGAGTTCTGTAGCGAGTTCGCCCACGCTGGTTCCTTGCGCAAAAATCGCTTCTTGAGCAGCGCTAACTTCCTCTTTTAATTCTTTGTGATGCTTATTTAGATACAGTGCTTTGTGGCATTGCATTCCTTTAATGAAGGTGGATTTTGATAAGATGTGTTTTTGCATTTGTTAAATGTTTTAAGTTTTTTAAGTGTTGGAATCAGAAACATCAAACAACGTTTTTTGATAAACACCTCCTTTGATTTTATTCATTAATTCCCTTATAAATTCATAATGTTTAACATATTGATTAGGTATAACAATTCTATCGATTTTTTTGGAATTTAGTAGTTGCATTTTAATCTTATCTGAGTCAATTCGTTTTTTATTTTTATAATGTTCAGCACCATTTATTTCAAATACCACTTTTGGAAACCTACCCTGAAAAACTACTCCATCAAATTCTTTTTTGTTCACCTCGGGATTGTTTATTTCTTCCGGAAAAACATCTATTACTTTTACATTTCTTTCAAAACGGGTGCCCTGTATGGTGCAATAATGGCTTATTGTTTTATAAAATTCATCTTCAAATTTTGAATCATTGGAAAATCCGATTGTAAACTTGTTTGCGATGCTTTGTTGGATTTGTGTACTGCCATTTTTTTGTACATAATCAATCAGGGCATACAAATCATCATCTTTCCTTGATAAAACATCTATTGCCTTTAAATCGGCCACAACAACTAAATTTACCTGTGCCCTTGTAACACCAACATTAATTAACTGGCTGTTGTTTTTTATCCAGTCGTATGTTCTGGAATTTGTGTTTCTTGATATGGAAGTTGATATGATGATGGTTTTGTTCTCCTGGCCCTGTATTTTGTGAATTGTGCCACAACTTACTGACGAATCTATTGCTGCATTTGCCTTTGCCTTTTCCAAATAATGATTTAAAACTTCTTGCTGGTTACGAAATGGAGTGATGATGAAAACATCGGTTAATCTATTGTCTGCTATGTATTTTACTATTTCTTGTGCTTCTTCAATATTTGCATTTCTATCCTTTTGGTTTACATTATTAACGTCTATCAGTTTCACCTCGCCATTTATTTTAAGCTTCGAAAGGTTTAATTTGCTATCATAAAACCGCATGTTTGAATAATTGATAATTTTCCTGCCACAGCGATAATGATAGCTAAGCAAAATATCTCTCGAAATATTATCAATTCTTTTATAAACTGACAGGATAGAATTATTGAAATAATCGTATGATTTATCCACGCCAAACTGACTCATTAAGTATTGATTTCTGTTCTCTTCAAAAACAACAATCGGCTTTAACTGGTTAGTGTCGCCAATCAGAACCATGTTTTTGCATTTTGAAATAGGAATCAGACTGGTGGC
Source organism: Bacteroidia bacterium (assembly GCA_044374175.1). Classification (GTDB taxonomy): domain Bacteria; phylum Bacteroidota; class Bacteroidia; order UBA4408; family UBA4408; genus CAIKXD01. The sequence goes on from JBILPB010000145.1 coordinate 8,071, forward strand.
TACATCACATTGGCCGGCCTCATCCATCACCAGTAAATCAAATTTATATTTTCGTCCAAGCTTACGACTTGATATATTGGTTGTAAGCATAATAGGAAATACTTTCGTGAGCTTCTCCAGGTTGTCGTCATCGGCTATCCACCTGTTAAATTCTTTTACCTGTTTTTGGGATTCCTCAATATCAAGTATTTCTATCAAC
>JBILPB010000278.1:0-2616 GCA_044374175.1 Bacteroidia bacterium
TGATGCTTTTAAATAAGGGTCTTGCTGCACTACTTCTTTTAATTCAAAACGCTTTTTGCCTTGAATAATTACAGTGGTATTGCCATCAGGCATGCGCAACATTTTTACGATGTAGGCAACGGTACCTATTTTATTCAAATCATCGGGTGTTGGATCTTCAATTTTATCATCCTTTTGTGAAAGTACGCCAATAATTTTATCTCCTTTGTAGGCATCTTTAATAAGTTTGATGGATTTATCTCTTCCAACTGTAATTGGAATAACAACACCAGGAAAAAGCACCGTGTTTCGCAATGATAAAATTGGTAGCACATCAGGAATTTTTTCGGCATTCATTTGCTCTTCATCTTCGGCAGATAATAGCGGAATAAACTCTGCTTCATCATCTACTATCTGATCAAAATTCCTTATTTCAAAATTAAAGTTATCGTTTTCCATTATTATTTAATTCTATTAAAAATCTATCCTTGGCTATACATTCATTCACGGGACAAAATGTCAGCACGCTTAATTTATTTTATTACAAAGATTATCTCGCAGGCTAAAGAGTTAAACTTAATTAACTGATTACGACATTTTTACGCTGTTGAAAATTTTTGCAAACTATTTACATTTCAATAGTTATGCCAATGATTTGATGTGCAATTTAGGCAGAAATAATTTACAAAAAAAATTATTGCCTATCATTTTAAATGAGTTTTATTACGCAATTGGCGCATCATAAAATGGGTTATGGTAAAAACACTAATCTTTGCTTAACACACAAAATCCAAATTTCATTACTTCCGATAATTTAACTATCTAAATTGAAGAACTAATTTTTTTATCTTCGTTAAAAAAATTGACCATAATAATTTATATTAGTGAATATGAAATACCTCATTAAATCATTTGCTTTAAGTTTGCTAACTATTATATTTTCTTCCTCTGTAACTGTTGTAAAAGCTCAAAAAACAGCATTAGAATTTAAGGAAATTGGAATTAAACAATATAAAGAAAAGCAATATACAAAAGCTATTGAAGCATTTACAAAAACCATTGAATTAGATTCTACATCAGGCAAGAAAGATGTATATATTTACAGGGGTATTGCCCATGATGCTATGAATAATTTTGGATTGGCAATTGATGATTTTAACATGGCACAATCGATAGATAGTAATGATGTTTTTTTATATGTGGAACGTGCAAAAACATTATACAATATGCGTAATCATGAAGGTGCAATCAAAGATTTTTTAAAGGTAACCGAGTTAAATCCAAACAGTAAAGATGCTGAAGAAGCTTGGCGTTTTTTGGGTAAAATTAAACAAGGAGTTAAAGATTATAGAACGGCTGTAAACTATTACACAAGAGTATTGCGCTTTGCACCCAAAGACTATGAAACAATTTATAAGCGAGGAGAATGCAAATTCTTTTTAAATGACTATAAAGGATCTATTAAAGATTTTGATTTATGCATTGAAATCAGCAGTGAATACCAATATGCGTTTGCTTTGAGAGGTGAGGCAAAACTTAAAATTGAGGATAAAGAAGGCGCCTGCAAAGATTTGAATATGGCTTATAAATTGGGCGTTAGAGATATTTTGGGTTTAATAAATGAAAACTGCAAAAAATAAAGCGTCTTTTTTAGCAGATATTTTGGGGTTGTAATAAGCTGAAATACCACAAACTTTTTATTTCTTCAACCCAATCCCCAACTCATCTAATTGCGCTTGTGCAATAGTTGAAGGACTATCTATCATCACATCTCTCCCAGAATTATTCTTTGGGAAAGCAATAAAATCTCTTATTACTTCTGCCCCGCCAAATAAAGAACATAAACGATCAAAGCCAAAGGCAATACCACCATGTGGAGGCGCACCAAATTCAAAGGCATTCATTAAAAAACCAAATTGATCTTGTGCTTCTTCTTTACTAAAGCCAAGTAAGCCAAACATTTTTGCTTGTAGTTCTTTATTGAAAATTCTGATGGAGCCCCCTCCTACTTCAACACCGTTGATGACCATATCATAAGCATTGGCACGCACGGCACCAGGATTAACTTCTAACAACTCGATATCCTCTGGTTTTGGTGAAGTAAAAGGATGATGCATGGCATGCCAGCGTGCAGTTTCTTCGCTCCATTCTAACAGAGGAAAATCGATGACCCAATGACAGGCAAATTTATTTTTATCTCTTAAACCTAAACGGTTGCCCATCTCTAAACGCAGCTCCGACATGGCTTTGCGGGTTTTGTTTTCATCACCGGCTAAAATTAAAATTAAATCGCCAGGCTGCGCATTCATGCCAGCTGCCCATTTTGCTAATTCTGCTTCATTATAAAATTTATCTACCGATGATTTAATGGTTCCATCAGCATTATAACGGGCGTAAACTAAACCTGTAGCGCCAATTTGAGGGCGTTTTACAAAATCTGTCAGTTCATCTAATTGCTTGCGTGTATATTCGGCAGCTCCTTTGGCGCAAATGCCCACTACCAATTGTGCGTCATCAAACACTTTAAAACCTTTGTTTTTAACCAAATCATTTAATTCAGTTAATTTCATTTCGAAACGAATATCTGGTTTATCATTGCCATAATATTTCATGGCATCGGCATAAGTCATACGTGTT
>JBILPB010000121.1:0-10146 GCA_044374175.1 Bacteroidia bacterium
ACTTAGATTTGTTCGAACGCATGCGCAAAGGCGAGTTTGCTGATAGTGCAAAAGTGCTTCGTGCAAAAATCGATATGGCATCACCTAATATGCAATTACGTGACCCTTTAATGTACCGCATTAAACACGCGCATCATCACCGAACGGGTGACAAATGGTGTATTTACCCGATGTACGATTTTGCGCACGGCCAATGCGACTCTATTGAGTCGATTACGCATTCGGTTTGTACGCTCGAGTTTGAAGTACATCGTCCATTGTACGAATGGTTCATTCATGAATTAGAAATTTATCCTAGTCGTCAGTTTGAATTTGCGCGTCTTAACCTCAACTACACCGTAATGAGTAAGCGCAAATTACTGCAATTGGTGAACGAAAAACATGTCAACGGTTGGGATGACCCACGTATGCCTACCATCAGTGGCTTACGCAGAAGAGGCTTCACTCCTGCCAGTATTCGCCAGTTTTGCGAAAAAATTGGTGTCGCACGTAGAGAAAATATTATTGATTTTGGCTTGTTAGAATTTTGCATTCGCGAAGATTTAAATAAAACTGCAGATCGTGTGATGGTGGTTGAAGATCCAATCAAATTAATCATTAATAATTATCCGGAAGGAAAAGTAGAAATGATGCCAGGTGAAGTGAATCCAGAAGATCCAGCAAGTGGCACACGCATGATTCCGTTTAGCAAAGAGTTGTTGATTGAGCGCGAAGATTTTATGGAAAACCCTCCAAAAAAATACTTCCGTTTATTTCCCGATGGCATGGTGCGCCTAAAGCATGGCTTTATTGTTAAATGCACTGGCTTTGAAAAAGACAACAACGGAAATATCACAATAGTGTATTGCGATTACTTCCCGGAAAGCCGCAGCGGAAGCGACACAAGCGGCTTGCAAGCGAAAGGTGTATTGCATTGGGTAAGTGCAGCACAAGCAATCCCTGTAGAGTTAAGAGTTTACGACCGTTTATTCAGTGTCGAAAATCCGAATTCCGAAGAAGGTGATTTTAAATCATACTTAAATCCTGATAGTTTAAAAGTGGTGGAAGCTTTTGCCGAGCCCTCATTAGCAAATGCCACACTTGATCATCGCTATCAGTTTTTACGTAAAGGTTATTTCTGTTTAGATAAAGATAGCACTTCATCTAAAATGATTTTTAATAGGACAGTGACATTAAAAGATGGATGGAAAAATGGGTAATTTAATGATATTTTCGTCAATACAGGTCAACACTGGCGCGAATTTTCAAACTCGTGACGCTCAATAATTCAAAACGATTGCTGCTTTTTTAACGTTGTCAACTTCGTGATGCACTTTGGAAGATGGCGGGTCAAGCCCACATTGACCTAAGCACTGGCGCGAGTTTTCAAACTCGTAACGCTCAATAATTCAAAACGAATGCTGATAGTACTTAATCGTGAAAATACTCTTTCATACGATCAAAAAAACTCTTCTCTTTGCCTGATGGATTAGGTTTAAAGTTTTCTGATTCGTTGAGTTTTTCCAAAATTTTTGTTTCTTCTTTGCTTAATTTTTGCGGTATCCACACATTGATATTCACCAATAAATCGCCCTTTTCGTAGGAGTTTACGGTAGGCAAACCTTTTCCGCGCAAGCGTAATACTTTGCCTGGTTGTGTACCCGGCTCTATTTTTATTTTTGCTTTTCCTTCAATAGTGGGAACTTCTATATGGGTTCCTAAGGCCGCATCAGTAACAGAAATATATTGGTCAACAAATAAATTGTTGCCATCACGTTTTAAAATTGGATGCTCAGCTTCTTCAATTAAAATTAGCAAATCGCCAGGTATTCCGCCTCTTGCAGCTGCATTCCCCTTTCCGCTCATCGATAATTGCATGCCTTCGGCAACACCTGCAGGAATGTTAATGGTGATTATTTCTTCTGCCCTCACTACACCATCGCCATAACAACTTTTGCATTTATCTTTAATGGTCTGGCCTTCACCACCGCATGATGGGCAAGTAGAAGCAGTTTGCATTTGGCCCAAAATAGTGTTCATTACTTTGGTTACCTGTCCTGTTCCTCTACAAGTACTGCATGTACTAAATGCCGAACCACCTGCTGCACCTGAGCCAGAGCATGTATTGCAACCTACGTATTTGTTTACTTTAATTTTCTTTTCAACACCAGAGGCTATTTCTTCTAAAGTTAACTTAACTTTTACTCTAAGATTGGTACCGCGGTTTACTCTTCTGCCTTGTCCGCCACCACCAAAACCGCTAAAACCACCACCGCCTCCACCACCAAAGATATCGCCAAACTGGCTAAAGATATCATCCATGTTCATTCCGCCAAAACCACCAGCACCACCTCCGCCACCTGCACCTGTGGCAGCATGGCCAAAACGATCGTATTGCGCCTTTTTTTGTGCATTACTTAATACATCGTATGCTTCTGCCGCTTCTTTAAATTTATCCTCAGAGGCTTTATCACCTGGGTTTTTATCCGGATGGTATTTCATGGCCATCTTGCGATAAGCCTTTTTTATTTCCGACTCATCTGCGCCCTTGGCAACACCTAGTATTTCGTAAAAATCTCTTTTAGCCATCTTTATAATTCTTGTGTTATAGCTCTTTTTTATTTTTGCCTTTTATTGATGGATTAATTTCCAACAATAACCTTTGCATATCTAATCACTTTCCCATTTAAAGCATAGCCTCTTTCCACCTCATCAATTACTTTTCCTTTCATATCTTCACTTGGTGCTGGGATGTTTGTAATAGCTTCATGAATATCTGCATCAAAGATACTTCCAATGCTTGTTAAAGGCTCTAAACCTTTGGCGGTTAAAGTATTGTTCAGTTTATTATAAATTAAATCAACGCCTTCTTTGAGTGCATTTACATCTGCTGCTTCGTTCATCGCTTTTAAGCCTCTTTCAAAATCATCCAATACTGGCAAAACGGCTTTAAAAAAATCTTCGCCTGCTGTTTTGGCAAGTTCTATGCGTTCTTTGGCAGTTCTTTTACGGTAATTATCAAAATCGCTAAATAAGCGCAAATATTTATCATTTAACTCCGCCAGTTGTTCTTCTAGCTTTGCTGTTGGCGAGCTATCTGCTTGTGGTAATTCACCTTCCTCTGTATTTGAAGCACCTTTTTCCTCTGCAGCTTGGGTGTTATTTTCTATTGTTTCTGCAGTATTGCTTTGTTCCTGTTCTACAGCATTATTTGGGCTTTCTTTGCTTGAGTCTTCCATTTTTCCGAATATCTTATTAATTTTTGCTCTCATTTTGAGTTTTCAATTAAACAAATTTGTTGCCACTGCTTATTTATAGACATTTTGGCAGATACGTAAATTTTAAATAAGCCATTTTAAAAATAATTTTTGATTACGAAAAAATAATATTTAAATTTGTTTTAACATTCTTATGCTTTTTTACAGCATCTAAAAATTTATAATATGAAAAAAATTTTCTTCTTTCTTCTATTATTTCCTTTGGCAAATATGCAAGCACAAACAGTGTGTAATCCAGCCACAGGAAATGCAGATCTTGACATTAATAATGTTAGAGCAAAAATACTTGGCGGGGGCGATATGTGGTGGAACCAAGGGCTAGGAGTTGCGCAGTATGAGGTCCCAAAAGGCTCGGGTCATCATACCGTGTTTGCCGGAAGTTTGTGGCTTGGGGGTTTAGATGCAAACAATGCTATTCATTTAGCAGCCCAAACCTATCGTCAAACAGGCAACGATTTTTGGCCGGGCCCCATTGACAATGCAGGTGCAACAAATGCTGCCAACTGCCAACTTTACGACCGAGTTTGGAAAATAAACAAATCTGAAATTATTGCACACATCGCTAATCCTTCAAACCCTCCTTTATCAATAAGCTCTTGGCCTGCCAAAGGAAACGATATAGGCGCAGGAAGCATTATTACTCAAGACATGGCTCCTTTTGTAGATGTAAACGGAAATGGAACTTATGAACCAACTGCAGGAGATTATCCTAAAATTAATGGAGATCAAGCCATTTGGTATGTGTTTAATGATATAGGTAATGTACACAGCGAAACAGGCGCAGCCCCTTTGGGTGTTGAGGTTCAACTAATGGCCTATGCTTTTATGAGCAATGATGTGCTCAATAACACTACTTTTTACAGCTATAATATTAAAAACAAAAGCACCAATACTTACAACAGTTTTTATATCGGGTTTTGGACCGATTGCGATTTAGGAGGATATGTGGATGATTTTATTGGTTGTGACTCCACCAGAAATGCCGCCATTTATTATAATGCAGATAATTCTGATACAGATTATGGAACCAATATACCCGTAACTGCCATTGTTGGAGTTAATACGCCTTTAGAAAACAATTTACCTGTGCCAATGGGTAAACTTGGATATTTTAAAAATGATGGTACACAATTTGGAAATCCATCTTCAGCTAGTCATTTTTATAATTATTTGAGAGGCCAATGGAAAGATGGAACTGCTTGGGGTTACAACTATGCTTACCCTGGCTCTCCTTGTGCGAGTAGCGAAAACAGTATGGTACATCCTGTTCTTCAACCTTCTGGCGATTTAAGAACGGTGCAATCGTTTGGACCAATGACCTTTGCCCCTGGAGATTGTAAAAATATAACAACAGCTGTTATTACTACATTTAACAGTGCTTATCCGAATCCTTGTTTCGATCCCATCAGAGCTTCAATTGACTCAGTTAAATCGCTTCATCAAAGTCTTGCTGTAAATAATCTTAGTTGTCAATCTACCGCTTCAATTAATGAATTTGAGTTAAATAATTCGGTGAATATTTTCCCCAATCCTGCAAATGATATGTTAACAATAAGCAATACAATGATTGAAAAAGGTCAATATCAAATTTTTACTGTTGATGGTAGTGAAGTGCTTAACGGAAGAATCAATGGTATAACAATTTTAGACATTGGCACACTCAACAAAGGATTATATTTTGTAACTGTTTTAGATCAAAAAGGTCAAGTTGTTGCAGTTAAAAAAATGGTGAAAGAGTAATTACTTTGGGTTTATTTGAAGCACGCTTTCATGATGTTAGCGTGCTTTTTTATTGATGTTCAGGTGCATTTAAAATTAGATGTAATTTTAATTATATTTGAAGCATAATACCAAATTTTAGCGCATGAAAAATTCTTTATGTTATGTTCTTTTACTGATAATAAGTGCTCTTTGGCAAAAAGCATCTGCCCAGCAAAGCGACACATTGTTCCTTTACTTTGATGTGAGTAAAAGCGAATTATCGGTTGAAGAACTAAATAAATTAAATGCCTTTTGTGAGTCAAATGCAAAAATTACAAAAGAAATCATTCTTGAAGCTTATGCAGATTCTACGGGTAGTGAAGCTAACAATCAAGCTTTATCTGCCAAAAGAATGGATGTTGTAAAATCACATCTTAAGAATACCAAGGAATCATTCAAAAACATTGTTAAAGATAGCGCAATGGGTGAAACAATAAAGTATGGCAATGATTTTCAACTAAACAGATGTGTGGAATTGATTTTTATTTATGATGAAAAAAAGAATATCAATAACCTAGCTGCTTATGCTAAAGGCGATAAGATTGTTTTAGAAAATATTTTGTTTGAAAATAATACAGATATATTCTTGCCTTCCTCTTTGACAGATTTGCAAACGCTTTTGGGAACATTAAAAGCAAATCCTTCTATTAAGATTATGATTTTAGGGCATGTTTGCTGTGGTGGAAACAATCCCGATTATGATGGCGTTGTGTTTGGACCAAAAAACATGAAAATCTCTGAAGCAAGGGCAAAGGCGGTTTGTAATTATTTGTTAGAAAATGGAATAGAAAACGATCGACTTAAATATAGAGGCTTGTCTTTTAAATACCCACGTGTTTTTCCTGAAAATTCTGAAGAAGACAGGGGAAAGAATAGAAGAGTAGAGATAGAGATTTTGTAGAGCTTCGCTTTTATTCACCATATTTATAGTGTCATAAAAAACCTTTGTGAAAATAAAAAAAGCGATACAGATTTGTATCGCTTTTAAGTAAGTAGCGGGAAGAACGTCATTATCTAACCTAGAAAAGGACCTTAAAGCGGTTTATAAATTTTATATGTTTACCAAAAACCATGGGGTTGAAGTATAGATTTGATTTGTTTTTTTAACGATAATAAACCTCCTTTTTCACTCTTTATGTCGGTATGTTAGCACCTTCCCACCAAGGATTGTATAGTACAAACGTGCTAATTTTTTAATAAAACACAAATGTGTGTGTAAACACAAAGCGAAATTTACTGAAATATTCTGAATTTCTGAAGAAATTGGAATATTTATTAGTATGAATACAAAAGAAAAGCCATTGATGTGGGTGAATCAAGACCAAACAGAGTTTTATCTCTCACACTATAATATACACGAATATACTTTTCTAGATGACTTAAAAATAAAAGAATTGATTTCAGTCATTACCCTCGACTCAAATGGCAATTATGGTGACTGCTATAGCAACTTGGACCCAAGACAAACAGAAGATAATAGCCTAGTTAAAGACCTTGTTGGTCGAACTTATACACAACCACTACAATCTCAAATAATTTTACCGTTTTATTATGCTGAATACGATGTTATTCTACACAATGGACTAGGTGCTCGAAAGGTGTTGGGTGATGATATTTTGCTTTACAATTCCACACCCTTGAAAAATTTTATGCTTCTAATGCAACAATTAGATGTTAAGATAAGGACCAAAAATATGCAACCAAATAAGTTATATCTTTTGGATAAAAACAAGTTATGGCCAACACAATTTTCACCAACAAACATCCTAGACTTCGTGCTTCGAAGGCCCGAGGTCTTTGGATATTATGTTTAAATCAATATTATTGCAATACAATTTTCCGAATATCGATGGTATTGTTGGACCCATCAATAACATGTACAAAATAGATTCCATTTCCACTCCATGTTGAAAGGTCAACTGTAGTTTGTTGTATATTGATTGGAGTTGTATAAACAATTTGGCTTAACGAATTCGTAATTTTCAGTGTGTAGCCATTCATTGTTGAATAGTTGCCTCCAAAGTCAATAGTTATATTATCATTGGTTGGATTTGGAAATATCTTGATAGTATTCTGAAATGTTAAAGGAATAAATCCAGTAATATTGGCATTTATTATCAATGTATCTGTTACTGTGATAGTCTGATAACAAAGTTGACAGTAGTATTTATAACATAGATTTGTTGTTGTAGTTGCATTAATGTGTCCACCAAATAAATAAACTGCACCATTTATTGTTTTAGGGTCAAAACTTGCTCTTGAAAAAGGCAAATTTGCCATTGTTGTCCATGTATTAGAAATAAAATCATAAACATAAAAAGAGTTTATAGGTGTAATAGCTGAAGCATTTATTGTACCACCAAATAAATACAGCTTATTATCGTAAATTGTTCCGTTTGTTCTTTGAATATTCTCTGGAATATTTGCTTTCGGAGACCATAAATTTAACGAAGGGTCATATTCGTCTAGTTTGTTGGATGAATTATAAGTACCATTATAATAATAACCACCAACTAAATATATTTTATTATTAAAGGCAACTAATCCAGCGTGCATCCTGTTTTGAGTCGGAGTTGCTAAAGTGGAATATGTATTTGTTGAAGGATTATACTCATAGAAATAAGTTGTCGTGGTTCCAAGAGTACCGCCAATGATATATACTTTGTTATTTAAAGAAACAGCAAAGCATCCTGTAATGGCAGATGGCAAATTTGCCATTGTTGACCATGTGTTTGTTGAAATGTTATAGGCTTCATTTTTGTTACTAGGAGAACCAGTCCACCCCCCAACACAATAAATGTTCCCATTTACCTCCGCAACACCACATTCACCTCGAACTGTAGGCATATTTAATAACGAACTCCAAGTATTACTAACAGTTGAATATTTGCTTACTTGAGACCCAAAAGCATAAATATCACTTCCATAAGCTACAGTCCTAAAACCATCAGATGTCTGCGCATTTGCAATTGAAACAATTGTGTCATTTGTACAAATTGATTGTCCTATAACACTGCTCAATCCAACTGTGTAGAGCAAAATAAATGTAAAAATATTTCTCATTTTATTTATTTTAAAAAAATTCTACTTTTTTGGCTTAGCAGTGTCGCCCCGTTTATATGGTCTCTGGTCTCCATTGTTTTTTTTAGCCCGCTTTTCAACACGGTTCTATTATTTCTTTATTGTATCACAATTTTACGATTTTCAATAGTGTTATTTTGTGGGTCTATCAGTTGAACGAAATATACACCGTTACCTGTCCAAGTTGAAAGGTCTATATAGGATGTTTGCAGATTGATAGGCGTTGTAAATATTGTTTGTCCGATACTATTAACGATTTTAATCAAATACCCATTCATATCAATGAAGTTACCATAGTCAATGGTAATGTGCGTGCTTGTAGGATTTGGATATATTTTTAAGGTGTTGAGATTATTTGGTGGGTTTAAACCTACCAGAGTTGCATTGATGATGAGCGTGTCGGTCACTGTTGTTAAAAGCGTATCGTAAACGGTGACATACAGTGTGTCGTATACAGTTTGTGTTACGAAGGTAGTATCAAACACTTGAGTAGTAAGCGTGTCGTAAACATTAATCACGCATGTATCAGTGATATTTATTAAAGCCACGTTTGATGTATCAATACAATTGCCCGAAGTAGAAATTACTCTGATTGGTTGATTATGCTCTGATAACTGAACATTTGAGATATTAAAGGTGGCAGTGTTTGCTCCAGAATAGTTGCCAAAATTATTCAATGTTTGAAAACCTTGTCCAAAATCACTTTGCCAAACATAGCTAGGGTTGGGGTCTGAGGTGCTAGCTGTGAAAATAGCTGTGTTACCTATTTGTAAAGTATTTATTTGTGGCGAAATTGCAGTATTGTTGGAACAATTAACGGAATTATATACATCAGCAATTTCTTGCTGATTTAAAACACGATTCCAAATACCAATATCATCAAGCTGTCCGTTAAAATAATGAGCCATAGGGATTGAAGTTGTTTCCTTTCCAATTAAAAGAGGTGCAGTATTTGAACCAATATTTGTACCATTAGGTATATTAGTTGTATTGACTAATTGACCATTAACATAAGCCCTTAATGAATCATTGTCATTTGTAAATAAAATATGGATATATTGATTTGCGATATATTGAGTATTCAAAATTGGGCAATCGCCCCACAAACTTGTTGTGTTTCTTATACTATAAAAAATTTGTCCTTGTCCAGCAAACTGTATTGCAAATCCATTAAAATTTGTATCAAATTTTCCGAAAATAGTTTCAACATCTGGGCAGCATGGTGGTATTGGAATTTGAGGTACTTTCATCCAAAATGAAATGGTTTGTAAATTAGAACTAAAATCAAAACTGTTTGAGTGAGGAACTTCTATATTGTTTAATATTCCATCAAAACTATAAGCATCATTCATTTGTCCATTTCTATCAGTAGTAAGTGTTGCACCATTTACTGTGCCATTGTTTCCATTGCCACTAACATCATTTGCATTTCCAGTAAATGGCCAGTATCCAACTAAACCATTGGTAGGCACATAAGATGGTAACTGAGCAAAAGAATTAAGTGCTATTGCTAGCAAACAAATTGCGAAGAGATTTTTCATTTATTTTATATTTTGAACAAATATATCAATATAATCAATTCATCCACCACATTTGCGTATTAGTAGTTATTATTGTTAATCTCCCAGTCGAAGTATAATGGTGCAATTATAAACCCTATTTTAATGACACACCTCCCTTCCCCCGTTACCACCCATATATAGCCCCCTCCGTCACCTTTGTAATATGGGGTATGGACATGCGTTCAAAATTTTTTTTAGAAATTTTTCGGCATAAAATATTTAAGTCCTTTACTTATGATGCTAGGAAGCATCACTTTAAAATCCCTAAGCTAAAAAAGGATTTATAACTCCTTGGCTGAGACACTGAAAAAGTTTACTACCTCAGTTATGAAAAAATGATATTAGAATTATTGCCTTGGGTGCTCATAACTTGTTTGTACAACACCTTGACAAATATGCTTTAAAACCTTCTTTAGAGAGCTTATTTAGAACTCAATTAGCTTACACCTATGATACCCTTAACGAAGAAAGCAAATGCGAAACAA
>JBILPB010000279.1:0-2605 GCA_044374175.1 Bacteroidia bacterium
CACAATCCTAAGGTGCTTATTTTAGATGAACCCACTACTGGATTAGATCCCAATCAACTTGTAGAGATTAGAGCCCTCATAAAAGAATTAGGAAAAGAAAAAACTGTTTTATTTTCAACTCATATTTTGCAGGAAGTGACCGCTGTTTGTGATAACATTATCATCATCAATAAAGGAGAAATTGTGGCCAATAGCGATGCAAAAACGCTTCAAACTGGCAATAAAAACCAAACTGTATTGCTTCTAGAATTAGATAAAGACATCGAAATCGCAAATTTTTTAGCTATCACAGGAGTTTTAGACGTAAGGAAATCAGAAAAATTAAAATGGAAAATTACTTATCATCATCAAAATGATATTAGGCCAGCCATAATGCAACTCGCTGTAAACCATCAGCGCACGATTTTAAGTATGAAAATTGAAGAGCAAAGCTTAGAAGCTATATTTCAAAAATTAACAGCTTGAAAAAACTAATAAGGTTTTAACATCAAAACTTAAAAATTATCGCTTCTTTTTACAAAAAGTACTATATTCGCAGCACATTTATAAAAATTACTAACACTTAACATTAAAACATGTCTTATTTATTTACTTCTGAGTCTGTTTCTGAAGGTCATCCTGATAAAGTTGCAGATCAAATTTCTGATGCCATTATTGATGCATTTTTAACTTACGATAGCACTGCAAAAGTTGCTTGCGAAACCTTTGTAACTACCGGTTTGGTTGTTATTGGTGGCGAAATTAAATGCAATGCCGAAGCTAAAGCTAATGTTGATGTGCAAAGCATAACACGTGGTGTAATCAATAGAATTGGTTATAACAAGTCAGAGTATCAATTTGATGCTGTAAGCTGCGGAATTTTGAACGCGTTACATGAACAATCTTCAGACATTAATCAAGGTGTTGAAAGAGCTAAAGAAGAAGATCAAGGCGCTGGAGATCAAGGAATGATGTTTGGTTATGCTTGCCGCGAAACTGATAACTTCATGCCATTGCCATTAGAATTATCTCACTTACTTTTGAAAGAACTAAGTGCTATTCGCAAAGAAGGTAAGAAAATGACCTACTTACGTCCTGATGCTAAATCACAAGTAACTATTCAATATTCTGATAAAGGTAAACCAGAAAAAATTGAAACCATTGTTATATCTACCCAGCATGATGAGCCTAAGGATGGCAATGATGATAAAATGTTAGCTAAAATTAAGGAAGATATGATCAACATATTAATTCCTAGAGTTAAAAAATTAGTACCAGTGCGTGTTAAGAAATTATTTGGTGATGATATTAAGTATCATATCAATCCTACCGGTAAGTTTGTTATTGGCGGTCCACATGGCGATACAGGTTTAACTGGTCGTAAGATTATTGTTGATACTTATGGTGGTAGAGGTGCTCACGGTGGTGGTGCTTTTTCTGGAAAAGATTCTTCAAAAGTTGATAGAAGTGCTGCTTATGCCACGCGTCATATTGCTAAGAACTTAGTAGCTGCAGGTGTTTGTGATGAAGCCTTAGTGCAAGTAGCATACGCTATTGGGGTTGCACAACCCGTTGGATTGTATTTAAACACTTACAATACAGCTAAAGTGCGCAATGCAGAAGGTCGTAAATTAACTGATGGCGAAATTGCTGAAAAAGTGGCTGCCATTTTTGATATGCGTCCAAGTGCTATTGTTAAACGTTTTGGTCTTAAAAACCCAATTTACAGTGATACTGCTGCTTATGGTCACATGGGAAGAACACCCGGTAAAGTTGAAGTAAACGGTAAAGTTTATGACACTTTTGGATGGGAAAAATTAGATTACGTTGATAGCTTGAAAAAAGAATTTAAAATAACTGAAAACACTGCTGTAACAGCTTAAACAATTACTGCAAAAAGTAAAAAGCGAGATAATTTTCATTATCTCGCTTTTTTTATGCTGTTAAAATTTGTTTACAAACACCAAATAAACGGTGGAAACTTTTTAATCTATTAAAGTTTCCATAGTTTTGTATTCGAATTTTAACAAAATTGCATGACAATAGAAGAAAAGATATTAAGAGGCGCTCAGGAACTGGTGTATAGATATGGAATTAAATCCATTACCATGGATGATATTGCCAAGCATTTGGGCATGAGTAAAAAAACTATCTACCAGCATTATTCAGATAAAGATGAACTTATTTTAAAGTTAGTAGAATTTTTACTTGGTCATAATTCTGAACAAATGGAGTGTATAGTTGAACAAAGTAAAGACCCTATTCATGAGATTACAGAAACCATGAAAATGATGTCTTCAACCTTCGCTAAAATGAATCCGATTTTATTTCATGATATGATGAAATACTATCCTGAATCCTATCAAAAATTTAGAGCATTTAAGGAAAATAGGATCCTTAAAATGATTGAAAATAACTTAAGAAAAGGCCAAGAATTAAAGCTCTATCGTATAGATATAAACATAAAAATACTTGCACGCTTAAGACTCGAACAATTAGATTTGGCTGTTAATTTCGATGCTTTTCCGCCCGACAAATTTAATTTAGTGGAGGTACATGTACAATTGCTCGATCATTTTTTACACGGAGTTTGTACCTTAAAAGGACATAAATTACTTAATAAATA
>JBILPB010000122.1:0-10135 GCA_044374175.1 Bacteroidia bacterium
GTCCCAGGTTACGGTGTTACCTGCAGCTATCCATTGATTTTTATAAATAGCTTTTTCACCTTGAATAATAACATTACTTTTCTTCGCAGCTATGTCGCGATCCATAGGAGAGGCTAAAACTTCAATTTGTTGGTTCTCTTTAAATCTTTTGGCCGTTTCTTTTACAATGGCAAAAGCATCTGGAAGAATATCATCGAGGGCACTCTGTATTTTTTTAGTTATTTCTTTGTTAAGTGCATCAATCTCTACATAAATTTTTTCCTTTTCATCTACATCTGCAATTTCATCTGTTTCAACCTTTGCTTTCAAGTCTTTTACTCTTTGCTCTTCTTGTTGCACAGCGGCTGCCACTTTGGCTTTTAATTCATTTGATTTCTGACGCAAACCATCATTACTTAATTTTTCAATGATTTGATAAGCCTCATGAATTTTAGCTACAATTGGATCAATTGATTTAATATCACGGTCAGATTTTTTACCAAAAAATCCTGAAATGGTTTTATTTATAAAGTCTATCATATAAGGTTGTTTTGTCTTTTTTGTTTTTCTAAATTTAAATTTGATTATTTTAAATTTAAGGGCTGCAAATGTAGGGTTTATTTATAAAATATTTGTTATTGGCCCTCTAAAAGTCAAAAACTGAACCTACATTATAAAACATGAATTATTGTCATAGTTATTAAGATACCCGAAAAAAACAAAAATGGGTTTCAAATTAATAGGACAAAGCTAATATTGATGCCTTTTGTAGGGATTAAACCTTCAATAAATTTGCTAATTCTTAGGCGAGGTGGCTAAGGAACTATTTTTAGTCTGATTTTAGATAGAACAACTTCGAAAACTAAAAACAAATGGATAAAGGTTTATTTTTTTTCTTTTTCTTTAAAATTATCTTCTTCCAATTCTTTAAAAATTGTTTCAGACCATTCGTTCAATTTAGCAATGTTTTTTCCGTTTTCTGTTTCTAGACGCATGTCATTGTCGCGTTTCCTCATTTGTTCAAAATAATCGAGAAAGGCTGCATCAAGCAAGCCATGATAACCTGGTTTAAATTTAAGTTGAAAGCATGCTTTTCGTAACCTTTTTGCATAAAGTTGATGTATATTAAGCACAGTTTGACTGAAAAGGAAATCAGTGCTTGTCGGATTTTCATCTATCGTATAATTTCTTTTGCGATCGTAATCAAAATTTACTTTTACTCTCGAAGGTTCACTCAGTACTTTTTTGTTGATAACAGCCTCATAGCTGGAATAAACGTAACAGTTAAATGACAAAGAATTGATAATTTTACCAGTTGAATCACTCCAGGCAATTTGCTTTTTTTTCTTCCAAACCAAGGAGTCTTTGGCTATTTTGGGTTCATGCTGTTGACCATAGCAAAAGCCGGACAGTACGAAAAACATTAAAAAAAAATGTACACTTTTACTTCTCAAGGTTCAATTGCTATATTTTCACAAAGGTAACGATTTACTCCTAAAATTGTTACACTTTTATTTAATCGAAATGAATAAAGTTTTGAATTGTATTTCGTACTTTTGAAGCAAAAACAATGGAAAATAATAAGTCAAAAATACTATGGGGATTGGCAATTGGCGCTGCTGCAGGATTTGTACTTGGTTACTTGTTGAGCGGTAAGAAAGTGAATGAAATGAGCGATGACTTGAATAATATTGCTGATAAATTTAAAAACAAAATTAATGATTCGGTTGACAAAAGTAAGGAAGTGCTCAACGATTTAAAGGAAACTATTAACAACAATAGTTCTCAAAATGCATAGTTTCATGAGTTTTACATTAATTAAAATCATTCATTTTGGACACAAATAGCAACAAATCTGTTTTTTCAGATTTAAAAGACGATTTAGTAGAATATGTAGAATTAAGATCAGATCTAACCAAACTTACGGCTTTTGAAATTATTGCTAAAGCAGGAGTTTCGTTGGTTTCGGCAATGGCCTTGGTAATCTTTACATTTTTCTTCCTTTTCTTTTTATTTCTTTCCCTAGGATTTTACTTTGGAAAGGTGCTCAACAGCCTGTATCAAGGTTTTGGAATCGTTGCTTTCTTTTATCTTTTACTTCTTTTCATTTATTTGATGATACTCAAAAAGTATATTGAAAAACCATTGATGAACAAAATTATTGAAAGTTTAACCGAAGATCATGAGCAATAAAATAAATAATCTTGAAACGCTTTTAATAGAAAAAGAGAAGCTTAAACAGCGTTGTAAAGAAAAGGAGCAGGTAATTGGCAAAAAATTGGATTATATTCAAGACAATTTAGGAATAATTGCTTTGGAGACTATTTTGCCTATAAATAATGCTGAAAAGAATTCAATCAGTCATATTTTTGAAGGCTTACATAGTATTCTTCAAACTTTTGTCCCTAGCCTTGCCGAAAAATTTACCCAATCAGAAAAATGGATACGTATTATTGAATTAGTGGCGGCATCAATATTTACACGTTTTTTCAAAAATAAATCAGCCTAAAAAAATTACTATATTTATGAATGAAAAATTTATTGAAAGTATTAATACTGGTTATACTTTTAAAGGTGAATCAATTGTATTAGGTGCTGCCATTTATAATGGAGAATGTTACGCTAATGCAAAAATTAAAGTTCCTCTTAAAACTTTTAACAGGCATGGATTAATTGCAGGAGCTACAGGAAGTGGTAAAACCAAAACATTACAAAAAATTGCTGAGGCTTTGTCTGAAAAAGGAGTACCTACTTTAATGATGGATATTAAAGGCGATTTAAGTGGTATTGCAGCGGCAGGTACAGCAAATGATAAAATTAATCAAAGACACGAAAAAATTGGACTACCCTGGCATCCAATCGCTTATCCCACTGAATTATTAAGTATCAGCAATGAGCCTGGTGCAAAATTGAGGGCTACAGTGATTGAATTTGGGCCCGTTTTATTTTCTAAAATTCTAGAATTAAACGATACGCAATCTGGTGTGGTTTCCCTTGTGTTTAAGTATGCCGATGACAATGGACTTCCCCTGCTCGATCTCAAAGATTTTAAAAAGACCTTACAATTTTTAACCAATGAAGGTAAGGTTGAAATTGAAAAAGAATACGGAAGAATCAGCACTGCCAGTACTTCAACCATCATCAGAAAAATAATTGAAATAGAGCAACAAGGTGCAGAACGCTTTTTTGGTGAGAAATCTTTTGAAGTGGAAGATTTACTTCGCATTGATGACAGAGGGATGGGCTATATGAATATCATGCGGCTTACTGATATTCAAAGCAATCCTAAATTATTTAGCACATTTATGTTGAGTTTGTTGGCCGAAATATATGCCAACTTTCCAGAAGAAGGTGATTTAGAGCAACCCAAATTGGTTTTGTTTATTGATGAAGCGCATCTGATTTTTAATGAAGCTTCGAAAGCCTTACTCAATCAAATCGAATCCATTATCAAACTCATTCGCTCAAAAGGTGTTGGTATTTTCTTTATCACACAAACACCAGTCGACATTCCAGGGGCTATACTTGGTCAGTTGGGAATGAAAGTACAGCATGCTTTCCGCGCATTTACAGCCAACGATAGAAAGGATTTAAAATTGATATCTCAAAATTATCCCTTATCTGATTATTATGATATCGAAAATTTACTTACTGAATTAGGCATTGGAGAAGCATTGGTAACTGTATTAAATGAAAAGGGCAGTCCTACGCCAATTGCACACACCATGCTTTGTGCCCCCCAATCGCGCATGGATGTTTTAAGCAAAGAGGAGATGGATGACTTACTGTCAAATTCAGCTTTAGTAAAAAAATACAATCAAGAAATTGACAGGGAAAGTGCCTTTGAAATTTTAAGTGCTAAATTGAACAGGGGCGCAACAGAGACAAAGCCTGTGGAAAACGTAACACGAGAAAGACAACAAGCACAAAAATCGGCCAGCCCTGTTCCAAATATCATTACCGATGCACTGGGCAGCACTGCAGGAAAGCAGGTAATGCGCACGATAGCGAGGGAAGTTACAAGAGGACTATTAGGTGTTTTGGGGCTTAGTTCTGGAAGTAAAAGAGGTAAAAAAACAAGTTCGTGGTTTTAATTTATTAGTATGAAAATTGCCTTAATAGGTTATGGAAAAATGGGCCAAACCATTGAAAAATTGGCCATGAAAGAAGGACATGAAATTGTATTAAAAATAAATCGTGAACATATTAATGATTTAACGATAGAGAATTTGCGAAAGGCAGATGTAGCAATAGAATTTTCCACTCCTCAAACAGTGATAAAAAACATCCTCCTTTGTTTCGAAGCAGGTACACCAGTGGTCGTAGGCACCACATCCTGGAAT
The DNA here is from genome assembly GCA_044374175.1 of Bacteroidia bacterium. Classification (GTDB taxonomy): domain Bacteria; phylum Bacteroidota; class Bacteroidia; order UBA4408; family UBA4408; genus CAIKXD01. The sequence continues at coordinate 4,323 of JBILPB010000122.1, forward strand.
GAATACAAAAAAGAAATAGAAGACACTTGTATTTCTGTTGGAGGCTCCATGCTGGCTGCATCCAATTTTAGTTTAGGTGTAAATTTATTTTTTGCGCTCAACAGTAAATTGGCTCAGATGATGGCAAAATATCATCAGTATAAAATTTCAGTTACGGAAATACATCATACGGCTAAACTTGATGCTCCCAGCGGCACGGCCATTACCATAGCAGAAGAAATACTTCATCAAAATAATAATTACAAAAACTGGGAGAATAAAGTCTTTACCGAAGATGATATTCTTTCGATACAAAGTATAAGAGAGCCAGATGTGCCTGGCACACACGAGATAAAATATAGTTCGAATGAAGATATTATTGAAATAAAACATACTGCAATAAATAGAGAAGGATTTGCCTCTGGCGCTATAATGGCTGCAAAATGGCTTGTTGGCAAAAAAGGTATTTATACCATGCATGATGTATTGAATTTGTAATCGCGTTAGATTTTTGATGGGCTATTTTTTAAATTTATGTTGAACATAAGTTTCAATTAAAGCTATGCTTTTAACCTATTTTAAAGGCTTAACTTTCGTTAACAGAAAATTTTATTTACTTCGTTGCTGCAATTAGCAACTCAGATATTAAACCAATAATTTATGGCTAAAAAAGAAAGCACTCCAAAAAAGCAAATGAATATTTTTTTATTTATTTTCTTGTGCATTATTACCCTTGGAATATTTTATTTATTTCATAAAAGTGACAAGAAAAAAACACCTTTACGCGAGTGGGGCGATGCCATTTTATTTGCAGTAATTGCAGCTACTTTCATCAGAACATTTTTTATCGAAGCGTTTACTATTCCTACTTCCTCCATGGAGAAATCATTGCTCATTGGTGACTTCCTATTTGTGAGTAAAGTTAGCTATGGTGCAAGAGTACCGATGACACCCATTTCCTTCCCATTTGCGCATCATACCATGCCTTTTACAGAAACAGTAAAGTCATACTCAGAGTTAATCAAGTTGCCCTATTTTAGATTGCCAGGCTTAGGCGAGATTAAAAATAATGATGTAGTGGTTTTTAATTATCCTATGGAAGATTTTAGGCCAGTAGATAAACAAGAAAATTATATTAAACGCTGCGTTGGTATACCAGGTGATAAATTAGAAGTAAAGCAAGGCATTTTGTATATCAATGATAAAATGGCCGATATGCCCGAGCGTATGCAGTGGAAATATCATGTGCAAACAGATGGTAGTGATTTTAATCCTAAAACATTAATGGATTTACAAATTACTGAAGGTGCAAAAACTTCTAATATGGGTGATTACGAGCTCACTTTGACAAAAGAAAATGCAGAAAAAGTGAAGGCATTTGGCAATGTGGTTCATATTGAACCTATGTTTGATAAAGCAGGCGTTTATGCCGAATATATTTTCCCATTTGATCCTCAAAGAAAGTGGAATGTAGATAATTATGGTTCGCTTACTATCCCAAAAGCTGGTGAAACCGTGGCTTTAAACATGTCTACTTTACCTATTTACAAAAGATTGATTGAAGTTTATGAAAAGAATAAGCTGGAAATAAAAGACAGTAAAATTTATATCAATGATGTGCTAGCGAGCAGCTACACTTTTAAAATGAATTATTATTTTATGATGGGCGATAACAGACATAATTCTGCTGATAGTCGCTTTTGGGGATTTGTTCCCGAAGATCATATTGTAGGTAAAGCTGTTTTTGTTTGGTTAAGCTTGGATAATAACTCAACTAGTATTTTTAATAAGGTAAGATGGAAAAGGGTTTTTGTGAGCATTGGAAATAATGGTGTTTCATCATCCTATCTGTTACCAGCCTTAGTAATTGGTGGTGGTATTTATTTCTTTGCAAGATACAGAAGAAGGAAAAAATAAGGGGAAGCAAAAAATAATTCCGATTTGCAATTTAATTTATGCCAATGAATATTACCAAAGTACCTTTACTTAATACTGGATATTTTAGCGGACTTACTAAAGCCTACATTGCTAATGATGCAAATTTAAAGGCTTTTTATAACCATTATTTTGATATCGAGAATTTTGAAAAAGCGATTGAGGAAAGAAAGAAATTTGAGGTTAATAGAGTACATTTATTCGAAGTATTACATGAGCAACATAGCCCATTCTATAAGGATTTACCAACTTTAGCTGGCACTGTAGCTTCAATAAAAGAAAATAACACTTTTACGATTACCACCGGGCATCAAATATGCCTGGCCACAGGGCCGCTTTATTTTATTTACAAGATTGCCTCAGCCATTAATTTGTGTGGTAAATTAAAAGCAACATATCCACAATACAACTTTGTTCCTGTGTATTGGATGGCTACTGAAGATCATGATTTTGAAGAAATCAATCACCTCCATCTTTTCAGTAAAAAAATTGTTTGGGATATTGCTTCGGAAGGAGCCACAGGAAGAATTTCAACCAAAGAAATAAATCCATTTTTAAATGAACTAAAAGCTGTTTTAGGTGATAAGGTTAATGATATCAATTATTTTCAAGACGTGTTAAATGCTTATCAAAACAACACCAATTTAGCAGATGCCACGCGTGCCTTGGTACTACATTTATTTGGTGATAGAGGTTTGTTGGTAATTGATGCCGATCACAACACATTAAAGCAGGATTTCAAAGAGATTATTAAAAAAGATATTTTACATCAAATTTCATTCAAAGAAGTTACCCATACAATAAAAAACTTAGTTGAAACAAATATAATTAAAGAGGAAAAGATTCAAGTTAAGCCAAGGGCTATCAATTTCTTTTATTTAAAAGACAAGCTACGAAAACGTATATCCTTGGAAGAGCATACATATAAAGTTTTAGATACTGACATAACATTTACAGAAGCGCAACTGTTGCAAGAAATAGATGAATTTCCGGAGCGTTTTAGTCCTAATGTAATTATGCGTCCAGTTTATCAGGAATACATTTTACCCAATTTGGTTTACATTGGAGGCGCAGGTGAACTTTCTTACTGGTTTGAATTAAAGGGTGTTTTTGATGCGCATGAGTTTTTTTTTCCCATGTTGGCTTTAAGAAATTCTTTTTTGTGGATTGATCAAAAACAGGCTGATAAACTAAAGCAATTTGACATTCAAATCAATGAAATTTTTAAACCTATTGAACAGCTTTCAGAACAGGTATTAAAAGTGATAGGCTTTAAAGAACCCAGTTTGAGTAAGGATAAAGAGCTGGCCAACCAGTTATTTGAATCTATGAAAGAAAACATAATTTCTATTGATCAAACGCTTGTTAATAGTGTTGAAGGTGAACGTCAAAAGTTGATTAAATCTATAGAAGTGCTTGAACAAAAATTGATAAAAGCACAGAAATTAAAACACGAAACAAGTCTTAATCAAATTAAAAAAATTAAGGAACAATTATTCCCAGAAGGCGGCTTGCAAGAACGATTTGACAATATTTTATGGTTAAATCTTAAATTTGGCAAGGAGGTCATCAACCAAATTATTGAGCTTGCTCATGTTGAATCAATGGAATTTACCATCGTTTCTGAATAGACTATTACTCTCCTTTTTTAAAATTTTAAGTTTATTTAATCTATCAATTAGATTTTGAAATGCAACTCATTTCATGCATTCAAATATTTCAGTTTCTTGAAGAAGCTTTGGTAATATTACAATATCCTATTACTGATATTAGATCACAAGTTTTATTAAGATGTCATCTTCTACATTGCGTTATCAAACACAAATCAGCTGTTAGAACGTATAAGTGTATAATAATTTGCCGTTTTATGCATAAAAAAAGGCTGTCCTTTTTGAGGACAGCCTTTTTATTAAAACTAATTTAAAATTATTCTTGTATAAAAGTAATTTTAGCTGTGTAGCTACTGTTGCTAGTTGAACTAAAAGAACCACCAGTAAATGTAGTTGTAGAATTAGATGTAGATTTTCCAACTGCTTCAACAATCATTTCTTTATTCTTCAAGGTAGTGATTTTCCATACACTTACATTTGCATTAGGCTCGTCAGTATTAGTATCAGTTGTGGTTGAAGTAGAGGTTGTAGTAGTGGTTGTACCGCCAGAAATCACTGTAGTTAAATCGGTAGAGGCAGTAACGTGGCTTGAATTGGTAATAGAAACTGACATTTCTTCTTTATTTTTGGTATCCGCTTGAACTTTACCTAAGAAATTCCAAACTCCAGATTCAGTGATCGTATGCACATCAGTTTTTTCGATGGTATAAGTTTGACCAAAATTAGTCTCAGTTTCCGATTTCTTAGTTGTATAATTAAATTCGTGCGTAAAAGTACCGTCTTTCTCGAAAGTATACTTGTGAGAAGAAACAGTACCCGTAGCTGTTACTGTATTTCCACCTGAGATGTCAGTTGAAGAGTAAGTTGTAGCTGTAATTTTTTCAGTTGAGCTTCCAGTATATCCACTGCTACCAGTTGAAGTACCGCTGTAATCACTTTTCATATCTTGAGTATCTACAGTCCACTCACCAGCTACTCTAGAAGCGCGTGAACGCAAAGAAATTGCAGGATCGCCTTCACCTTTTTTACAAGCTGTAAAAGAAGAAGCAACTACTAGAATCGCTAAAACCGACTTTGTTAATTTTTTCATTTGTTTTGTTTTTTGGTTAGTTATTTGGTTAAAATTTTGCGCAAAAGTACTTTTAAATTTGAGACCACAAAATATATTTATCCCAAAATTTATGTTAATTGTCGAACAAATTCCTAATTATCAGGGCTTAAGGAATTATTCTGTGAAATATGCAACCCAAAAATTAACACTTTTATGAATGGTAACATCATAAAATGTCACCCGCATTAGAATCATTAAAAATAATCTTAAGCACACAATACGAACTACATTGATATTATTATTTACTTTTGCATCAAATATAAGGTATGAAAAACAAATTAGACAGTATTGAGGAAGCTATAGAAGAGATTAAAGCAGGGCGTGTAATTATTGTGGTTGATGATGAGGACAGGGAAAATGAAGGTGATTTTTTAACTGCTGCACGCAGTGTTACCCCAGAAATTATCAATTTTATGGCCACTCATGGAAGAGGGTTAATATGCGCTCCTTTAATAGAAGATCGTTGCGACCAATTGAACTTAGAGTTGATGGTTACCAATAACAGCGCTGCTTACGAAACTCCTTTTACTGTTTCTGTTGATCTAATTGGCCATGGCTGTACTACTGGAATTTCGGCACAAGATAGGGCGAAAACCGTATTAGCACTGATTAATCCAGAAACCAGACCAGAGGAATTAGGAAAACCAGGTCATATTTTTCCATTAAGAGCCAAGCGTGGTGGTGTTTTAAGAAGAGCAGGACATACCGAAGCCGCCATTGATTTTGCTCGTTTAGCAGGATTTGAGCCAGCTGGAGTTATCGTTGAAATTATGAACGAAGATGGCACGATGGCTCGTTTAAAAGATTTATTTTTAATTGCCGAAAGATTCAATTTGAAGATTGTTTCTATTGAGGATTTGATAAAATACCGATTAGCCCACGAATCCCTTATAGAAAAAGAAGTTACAGTTAATATGCCCACCCAGTGGGGCGATTTTAAATTGGTAGCCTATAAACAAAAAACCACAGGACAAGATCATTTAGCCTTGATAAAAGGAACCTGGGAGCCCAATGAACCAGTTTTAGTGCGTGTTCATTCTTCTTGTTTAACTGGCGATATTTTTGGTTCATGCCGCTGTGATTGCGGTCCACAACTGCATGCAGCAATGACCATGGTTGAAAAAGAAGGAAAAGGAATTGTATTGTACATGAACCAGGAAGGACGTGGAATTGGTTTA
>JBILPB010000014.1:0-33400 GCA_044374175.1 Bacteroidia bacterium
GGCGAGATAGGGCGATAACCTGCTGCAACCTTTTCTGCTCAATAGGGGTTTGCTGATGTGTTTACTGTAATTTACATGGCGTTCTTTAATAAAACTATCTAAATAGCGCCAGGCCCAGTATTCTCCACCTTCTTGAAAGTTTTTATTTCTTGTTGTAATTTCATTTGCAAGCGGTGGTCCTTTAATTTTTTGATGAATTTCTTCGGGTATATTTACAAATTGCCAGGCTTCTTCATCAATGATTTTGGGCGTTGAGGTCATGGTGGCTTCCCTCATTTTTTCCCACTGTTGCCTGCTTTTTAATTTGCGAACAACCCCATTTGTTTGATATTCGTGCCATATAATTTGATTAGCAGCAAATAGTTTTTGCATTTGAATATCACGTTCAAAGGTAAGTCCATTGCCTATTTCCTGCGATGAATAAATGTTTTTTACATTAAAAAATTTAAACAAAGTAGTAAAAACAAAGGCAGCTTCATGTTGGCATATATACACTTGTGTTTGTAATGCGTTTAACTTCCCATTCATTTCCTGTAAGGATTCATAAACAAAGCGCCAATGCCTTACATCACTGTCGTGATAGCTCATCACCGATGGTTCAAAAATATAGAGTAACAAAACAGGTAAACCAGATTTTTGCGCATAATAGAGTGGTTCATGATCTGTAAATCGTAAATCACGTTTAAACCAAACGATATTAATTTCTTGTTGCTGCATCTCTTATTATACAAGCATAGTAACAAATTATAGGGCTATTTGTTTCAAGAATACCTATATAAATATTAACCTGAGTTCGATTAATAATTAAAATAGAGTTGAATTTATTTCACTATCTAAACAACTGATTGTTAGTAACTTATGATATTTAAAGTAGTGTAAAGCCATAGATTTTTAGTACTTTTAAAGTGTTGAAATTTAAACAGTTTAACTAAAAATCTATGAATTTTACAGACTCTAAAATTACAGAAATTTATTTTCTTGTGGATGAATTTACCAAAGAATTTGAAAAAGAATTATCAAAACATGTTATAGGGAATCCTTCAAAACGTCCGCCAGTTATGTCAAACAGCGAGGTCATGACCATTATGATTTTGTTTCATGACAAGGGTTATAAATGTATGAAGCACTTTTATGTTCAATATGTGCAAACACATTTAACTCAAATGTTTCCCAAAACTGTTTCTTACAACCGTTTTACCGAGCTTATGCAAAGCGTAAATCTGCCATTAGCAATATTTTTACAGACATGTTGCATGGGTGAAAATACAGGGATTTCTTTTATGGATTCCACACCAATAAGGGTTTGCAAAAATAAGCGAATTAAGCGTAACAAAGTTTTTAAAGATATTGCACAAGTGGGTAAATCAACTATGGGTTATTTCTTCGGATTCAAGTTGCATATTGTCATTAATGAGAAAGGTGAATTACTCAACTTCGTAATTACACCAGGTAATGTAGACGATAGAGAACCATTAAAAGACAAAAGATTTATCTCGAAACTAAAGGGCAAACTATTTGGTGACAAGGGATATATTTCAAGCAAACTTGCAGAATTGCTTTTTGTTGATGGAATACAGCTTATAACAAGTATTAAAAGAAATATGAAAAATTGCTTGATGCAAATGAGCGATAAAATACTACTTCGCAAAAGAGCTGTTATTGAAACCGTGAATGATGAACTTAAAAACATCTGCCAAGTAGAGCATTCTAGGCATCGTTCATTTGGTAACTTTATCTCAAATTTGATTGCTGGATTAGTAACCTACTCTTTCTTTTCCAAAAAGCCAGCTATAAAATACGAAACTGAAAAAACTAATCAATTAGCTTGTTTTTATTAATCGAACTCAGGTTATTAGTTTAAAGTTGTAGTTTTGACTGATAGCTTGAAATAAAATAGTTTTGATAAAGGATATTAAGAAATCAAGACATAGCTGGGGGTTTATTCATTACTAAAAAAAATTAAAACTTCTTTTTCAACAAGTTAAAAAAATTAGCGGCTAAATTTTAACTTTGAGCACTTATGGCGGCTAAGACAAACAAAGAAATAAAGAGTGTAAATGGGGTGGTAGAAACCCCACTCATGAAGCAATACAACACCATCAAGGCAAAATATCCTGATGCGCTTTTGTTGTTTCGCGTAGGTGATTTTTATGAAACCTTTGGAGAAGATGCCATAAAAGCTGCTGGTATTTTAGGGATAGTACTTACTAAAAGAGCCAATGGTGCTGCCGCCTATATCGAACTGGCAGGCTTTCCTCACCATTCGCTCGATTCTTATTTGCCTAAATTAGTAAGAGCGGGACATAGAGTAGCAATATGTGATCAATTGGAAGACCCCAAGTTAACAAAAACCATTGTAAAAAGAGGTGTTACAGAATTAGTCACGCCTGGCGTTTCTTATAATGATAAAGTGTTGGAAAATCACTCCAATAATTTTTTGGCTGCTGTTTTTTTAGAAGGCAGCAAAGCGGGCATCGCCTTTTTAGATATTTCTACCGGTGAATTTTTTGTGGCCGAGGGCACTTGTGATTATGCCGATAAATTGTTGCAAAATTTGAAGCCCAGCGAAGTGCTTTTTCAAAAGAGTTTGCGTAAAGATTTTACTTCGCAATTTGGCACACGCTTTTATTCTTTTCCAATAGATGAATGGGTTTTTACAAAAGATTATGCCAACGATATTTTATTGAAACATTTTGGTACGTTATCGCTCAAAGGATTTGGTGTGGAGCAATTGCAACTAGGCATAATTGCTGCTGGTGCTGCTTTGCATTACCTGGCCGAAACCCAACATGATAAAGTAGGACATATCAGTCATCTTACACGCATTGATGAAGAACGTTTTGTATGGCTCGATCGTTTTACTATACGTAACTTAGAGTTGTTTCAACCTTCGGGTTATAGCGAAGGTGATAAAGGAAAATCATTAGTAGATATTATAGATTATACGGTATCGGCTATGGGTTCACGCATGCTGAAACGTTGGGTGGGCATGCCTTTAAAAGATTTATTGCCCATTAAAGAAAGATTAGATTTGGTGGAACTTTTTATTCATCAATCAAACATCGCAGAAACCATGCAAGGGCAAATTAAAAGCATGGGCGATTTAGAAAGATTAATTGCTAAAGTAGCTGTAAATAGAATTTCTCCACGCGAATTAGTTACACTTAAAAATGCACTTTTTGAAATAAAAAATCTGAAAGAAATTTGTTTGCATAGCAACAACAATCATCTTAAAAAAATTGGGGAACAACTCAATCCATGTTTGTTAATTGCTGAACGTTTAGAGAAAGAGATTAATCCTAATCCGCCAGCTTTGGTGAATAAAGGAGATGTAATTAGCAAAGGCGTAAATCATGATTTAGATGAGCTCAGAAATTTAGCTTTTAAGGGCAAAGATTATTTATTGCAAATGCAAGTAAAGGAGGCTGAAATTACAGGTATTCCCTCTTTGAAAATATCTTTCAACAATGTATTTGGCTATTATTTAGAAGTAACCAATACGCACAAAAATAAAGTGCCTACCGATTGGATCAGAAAACAAACCTTAACCAATGCAGAGCGCTACATTACACCAGAATTAAAAGAATACGAAGAAAAAATATTAGGAGCCGAAGAAAAAATATTAGCACTAGAAACCCAACTCTACAACGATCTGGTGATTAGTTTAATGGATTATATACAACCAGTGCAATTGAATGCTTCTTTAGTGGCGCGATTAGATTGTTTGTTAAGCTTTGCACAATGCGCTACACAAAATAATTATGTAAAGCCCGAAGTAAGTAATGATTTGGCATTAAGTATTACAGAAGGCCGCCATCCTGTGATTGAAAAATTATTACCAGCAGGAGAACAATATGTAAGTAATGATATTTATTTAGATGATCAAACCCAACAAATTATTGTAATTACTGGTCCCAATATGTCGGGTAAATCTGCCGTGTTGCGTCAAACAGCTTTAATTGTTATATTGGCACAAATAGGATGTTATGTGCCCGCCAAACATGCACAAATTGGCTTGGTAGATAAAGTGTTTACGCGCGTTGGAGCTTCTGATAATATCAATTCGGGCGAATCTACTTTTATGGTGGAAATGAATGAAACGGCCAGTATTTTAAATAATTTATCTAACCGTAGTTTAATATTGTTAGATGAAATTGGCCGTGGTACCAGCACCTATGATGGTATTTCCATAGCTTGGAGTATTGCTGAATATATTCACGAACACAAACAGTTTAAAGCCAAAACATTATTCGCTACGCATTATCATGAATTAAATGAAATGGCCGATCGTTTTAAGCGAATAAAGAATTATAATGTAGCGGTAAAAGAGTTAGAAAATAAAGTATTGTTTTTACGCAAACTTACACCAGGAGGCAGCGAGCATAGCTTTGGGATACATGTGGCACGTATGGCTGGCATGCCCAAATTGGTGTTGGAAAGAGCCAATCAAATTTTAGCACATTTAGAAAGTTTACATAAACAGCAAGATACCACAGGCAAGCAAAAGAAAATGAGTTTGCCAAAACAAGATTTTCAGTTAAGCTTTTTTCAATTAGATGACCCCGTGTTGAGTAATATCAAAGAGGAATTGTTAAAGACTGATATCAATACTTTGACGCCTGTGGAGGCTTTGATGAAGCTCAACGAGATTAAAAAAATGGTTGGCGGTTAAAAGGCATGCAAAAAAGCGTCATCTGTGTCGTTACATGAAAAATTTCAAACAGTCATTTACTGGTGTAAACTCCTTTTTTAAAATTTCTCACGTGCCTAACAGCTAACATTTTTTTGCAAGCCTTTAAGTTTTTTTTGATTTTGGAACAACAGCCAAAGGAGTGAAGAGTAAATAAAAGAAATTCTTTTGGTGTAAATGTTTGTTGGTGATAACAACAACAAAGTGTAAGTCATTTATTATTGTAAACTCCTTTTTAAAATTTCTCACGTGCCTAACAGCTAACATTTTTTTGCAAGCCTTTAAGTTTTTTTTGATTTTGGAACAACAACCAAAGGAGAGAAAAATTTCAGTCATTTATCGTCATGGTGGGCTCGACTCGCCATCTTCCGTAGCCATTTAAAGGAGTTTTGAATATTTGGCTTTGCATTAGTTTACTTTAGGTTGGTTGGCTAGGCCTAAGAATATTTTTACACTAACCAAGGTAAAAGTTACTAGTGTATTTGGTTTGTGATAACACCAACAAAGAGTATGTTTTGTTGGTGATTCCGCTGGTTTTGTGAGAGCAACAAAGAGTAAATTTCTTTTTCTTTTGTCTTGACGCAAAAGAAACACCTGACCAAAGCGAAAGCATGAATACCATGTAAAACAAACACTGATGAATAAAAAGTCAACGCTGCATGAAAATTGGCAAAAAAATCTGATGAAAGACTAAAAGAAAAGAGCTCGCTGGCTTTCAAACAGCTTTTCTTTTCTTACTAATGAAGATTATTTCCTACCTCACTATTTATTATTTCTAAAAAGTTAAACGCCTTCCATCATATTTTCACTCACCCCATTTACATGAGGTCAACATCCTCCGCATCTATAAATTGACTTTTTGAGAGGCAACTTATTTTAAATTTTACGAATGGGCTCAGAGCTAATTTTTTTTGTAAGCTCTAATAAAACTAAAGGCTTATTATTTTACAAAATAGATAGGTATTTGTTGTTGATAACACCAAAAAAGAGTAAATTTCTGTATTAACTATTTTGAATAGACAGTTTTTAAAATATCTTTAGTAACATTCGTTCTGTAGTGCGAATTTTCGTAATAGTTTTTGTAATTATTTGTAATTTTGCTTATGCCCGAAAAATCATGAACATTATTTTCGCCAAAAATATTTTTTAAATACATTAAGTCTTTAGGATTTATTTTCTTTTGGTCGTAAAGTGGGCTTATAATCACTTTTATATTAGTATTTTGCTTATTAACGATAGCGTTTATATTACTTAGTATCGATTTTTGATTCTCTAAAATACATTCAGGAGAAACTATTTGTTTTAAAGTATCTCTATGATAAAAGGGCTTCATTCTTTTTGGGGTGTAATAATCTCCTTTAACAATCATCTTTTCATAAAAATCAAAACGTAATTCATTGGTAAGAATGTCATGATTTCTGGGGTTATCATCTAATATCGCACCTTTTTTCATATAAGGTTTTATACGCCCAGATATTTTAAAATCTAAATAAGCATACAAAAATTTTGGAGTTAGAAAGGCTAGGAAAAAAGTTCTGTGAAATTCCAGTAAATTTGAATTGTTCACCAATGCAGGCGATATTATACTCAAGTGATTTTCTCTGCCTACATCTTGAATTAAGGTAGGATAATCCAAAATCAATAATATGTTTTCAATTTTATTTCCTTGCTTGTCGATGTATTCAATTTTTTTATTGATAGCCCAAAGCGATTCACCTGAGGCATCGTAATGAAAACATCTAGCATTTTCATTTAGATGTTTTTTCCAATCTGCAACCAAATAAAATAGTGAGCGTGAATTACCAAATATAAAAGAATTGTAATTGTATTTTTTATTGTTGCTATTAAACAAAGTAGTACTTACAAAATCTCTATTTAAACTCACCATGCCTTTATTATCTGTAACCATAAATGTATCATAAGCTCTTAATACTTTAAATGGGTCGAAATAAATGTAAATGCTACCTGCTATAATAGTTGGAATTAAGCCTATTAATGAAAAGCGAAATAACCTTTTTATAAATGTTTGCATAGTTTAAAACTGAAAGTAAATAAATTGTTGCTCCTTTCCGCTAAACCAAAAGATAGACACAATTATGGCATAGTAAAAAGCATATCTTAATGGTCTTTTCCAAGTTAATCCTAGCTTGGCTAGGGCATATTGCTGCTCACGTCCGAGCCACTCAAATAGTGTAAAAATACAAACAAGTATAATAGTTGTAAGTGCTTTACCCATGCCATAAAATTTAGGAACGCTAAAGAATGATGATGATAAAATTTCTGAAATATAACTGAAGGCATGTTCAATATTATTTGCTCTAAAAAATATCCAAGCAAAAACAGTTAAAATAAAAGTAATTGCCATCAATACAAGCTCTTTAAAAGTTGGGAATAATTTTCCTTGTGCTACTATTTCTAGGTTATTACGGTTGTTGTTGGTTAATAAAAGGGGCATAAAATATAGTGCGTTTAATGCACCCCAAACAATAAAAGTCCAATTGGCACCATGCCAAAAACCACTTACAATAAAAATAATAAATGTATTTCTAACTTTCATCCAAGTGCCGCCTTTGCTGCCGCCCAATGGAAAGTACAAATAATCTCTAAACCATGAAGAAAGTGAGATGTGCCATCTGCGCCAAAACTCTGCAATATCGCGTGAGAAATAAGGGAAAGCAAAGTTTCTTAATAGTTCAATTCCAAAAAGACGTGCTGTGCCTAAAGCAATATCAGAGTAACCCGAAAAATCTCCATAAATTTGAAAGGTAAAAAATACAGCACCTAAAAATAATGAACTTCCAGTAAAATCATCGGAGTTATTAAAAAATTGATTCGCATATTCGGCACAATTATCTGCAATCACAACCTTTTTAAATAAACCCCAAAGAATTTGGCGCAGGCCATCCACCGCTTTTGCATAGTCAAACGTTCGTTTTCTTTGAATTTGTGGTAAAAGATGAGTTGCTCTTTCTATTGGACCAGCTACCAGCAAAGGGAAAAAGCTTACAAATACGGCATAATCAATAAAGTTTTTTTCAGCTTTAATTCTGCTTTTGTAAATATCAATGACATACGACAAACCGTGAAATGTGTAAAAAGAAATACCTACAGGCAATATCACTTTTAAGGTCCATGGATTTATTTGTATGCCAACATTAGCTATCGCACTTGCAAAAGATTCGGCAAAGAAATTGTAATATTTAAAAATGCCTAAAAATCCAAGGTTAACACATATACTTAACCAAAACCAAAACTTTTTTGATTTTTTATTTTCAGCATCACACATTTTTATGCCAGTGTAATAATCTAGTAAGGTCGAAAATATGAGTAAGAAAAGGAATCTCCAATCCCAACAAGCATAAAAGAAGTAGCTCGAAATTAACAATAAAACATTTTGAACTTTATAATTTCCTTTAGTGGCATACCAATACAATATAAAAACAATAGGTAAGAATATTGCAAAGTTTAGTGAGTTAAAAAGCATAAAATCTGTCTGTTATTTTAAGTTTGTTATTGTCAATATTGTTTTTGCATGTAACATGTAAATTGTATCAAGCTTTTGAACACTGCGTATTGATTAAGACTGCATTTGGCCATAATCTTGAAACAATTACAAACATAGAAAAGAAAATTGAACTGGCAAGGTTTGATAATTTTCGGGAATTAAGTTAAAGCAAAGCCTTATAGATTATTATTTGGGCGCGTCCATCCGTCTGGTGAATCAGCACGCATGGCTGGCATGCCAAAACTGGTGTTAGAAAGAGCTAATCAAATTCTAGTACATTTAGAAAGTTTGCACAAACAACAAGATACCGCAGGCAAGCAAAAGAAAATGAGTTTGCTCGCGCAAGATTATCAGTTAAGCTTTTTTCAATAAGATGACCCTGTGTTGAGCAATATTAAGGAAAAATTGTTAAAGACAGATATCAACACTTTAACGCCTGAAGAGGCGTTGATGAACCTCAACGAGATTAAAAAAATGGTTGGCGGTTAAAAGGCATGCAAAAAAGCGTCATCTGTGTCGTTACATGAAAAATTTTAAACAGTTATTTACTGGTGTAAACTCATTTTTTAAAATTTCTCACGTGTCTAATATCTAACATTTTTTGCAAGCCTTTAAGTTTTTTGATTTTGGAATAACAAACAAGGTAGAGAAAATTTTCAGCCATTTATCCGCATGCTGGGCTCGACCCACCACCTTCAGTAGCAATTTAAAGGAGTTTTGAATATTTGGTTTTGCATGTGTTTACTTCAGGTTGGTCGACTAGGCCTAAATATATTTTTACGCTAACCAAGTTAAAAGTTAATAGTATATTTTGTTGGTGATAACACCAACAAAGAGTAAACTAAATGAGATTAGGAAAATGGTTGGTGGTTAAATGACTTAATTTTTCAATGTAAGTTTTTGTTTGTGATTCCGATAGTTAACGGAACTATCGGGACGAACAAAGAGTAATTTGTTTTATTGACGATTGCAATAGCAAAGAGTAATATTAAATTTATACATTAGAAAGTATTTTAGGGCGCGTCCATCCTTCCAACCCGAGGTATCGTGTCGGAAGGTATGGTCGGGCCTTCCGCTCTATCTTTTTTGCGTTCAAAATTCAGGTAACAAAATTAATAATCGTAACGCAATAAAGGATACCGCTGCTGTCCCTCGCGCAGGATTTTAGTGAACTAAACACCTATTGATAACTATTACCTAAATGAATGTTGCATTTGTAATTATTATGTCGTTAAACTGTAAAATTTGTATTTTACTTATGTTGCAACCACCTCATTAAAAATTTATCATAAACTTCATAATAGGGCTTTTCTACTCCCGATTGATAAAATATCATTTCTTTTTCCAATAGCGCATCTAAACCTCTTTTTACTAAAGCAGGAGTTCCAAGCAAATACTTTCCAATAAATAATTTTGATTGAGGTTGATATACCTTTTCCTCGCATGCTATAGCGCGTAATAAGTTCCACTGTGCAGCCGTTAAAAGATTTTTATACTGAAAAAATGTGCTTTCGTTCAGCTTTAATATATCTATTGCAGTTTCATGTACTTCTTTAATAGTTGTATTGATGATGTTTTTGGTGAATAAGGTAAAACAAAAATGCTGTGTGTAAAAGGTATGAAGACCAGTCCATCTGCAAATAAAGTCTAATGCTTCATTATCTATTTTTCTGTTTTGTTCTTGCAACTTTTTTTTGATAAATAATTTATAATCTTTTTCAGCAATATAGTCTAAAGTTAAATTAGTACAACTGGCAAAGAAAGGACGTTTGGCAGAGTTAAAAATTTGGTGCATCATTTTTTGATTACTTCCACAAAAAATAAAGCTAGTGTTTTTAAGTTGCTGAATCTGGGTTCTCAAAATTGCTTCAGTATTACCCTCTGGATATTCCAAAATTTGTTGAAACTCATCAATAGCAAAAACTACTTTTATCTTTTGCCTGTCTAAAAATTGAAATATTTGGCCAATAGTATTCTCTTTTTGTGATTTTGTGTCAATAGTTAACGAAAGTGAAGGAGTGCCGGAAAGCTCATCAAATGTAATGGTTGGTCGAAATCTTTTAAAAAGTTCAGCTATTTTTTTTCCTAAGGTGTTTTGCACGGGGAACCTGTTATAAACAGCAGTAGCCATTAAATTGGTAAAATCTGCCATGTTTTTAGTTGCAAGAATATCTACATAAATACAAACTATTTTTTTATTGCTTTTGTAGCCATTAAATACATGATGAATGAGGCCGGTTTTGCCTAACCTTCTGATGGCAAACAGGGCAATATGCGCTCCATTACTGATTAACTGATTTATTTGTTTTGTTTCAGCAACACGGTTGCAAAAATAAGCTGGCCCTTTGTAAATGCTTGAGGGGAAAGGATTGATAGGATTTTTCATGGGTCAAAGATAGCATTATTTCAAATGATACAAAAAGTATCATACATAAAGTATCATACATTATGTATGATAAATTGTAATGTTTTAAATCACTCTCATTTTGCTTTTCAGGCTGCTATTACAAGCCATAAACCTTCTTCCAAACCGCAAAAGCAATAAACTTAAATGTCCTTGTATCATCTGGACCTAGATTATTGCTAAACATTTGATCAAAATCTCTATTGATTTTATGCATGTCGAAGTAGTCTTTTAAACTATCATCAAAGTAAGGGCGCACGGCCTCTTTAATGTTTTTTATCCATTGCGAGTTGGGTGTGGCAAAGCCCATTTTATCTTTTCTGTTTAAAATAATATCGGGCACCGCACCGCGCATAGATTCGCGCAGGATGTGCTTGTTGACTCCATTTTTAATTTTGTAAGATGAAGGCAATTGAAAAGCATATTCTATTAAATTAATATCATCGGCAAAAGGCGTGCGCGACTCCACACTGTGCCACATACTGCAACGATCTTCGCACTTTAAATAGGCTTTTAAACGGGTATTGGTAAATTCGTGGACCAGCATTTTGTTGAGGTTTTTTGGCACAGGTTCATTATGCAAACGCTTTTTATTTTCGTTTAAAAATTGTGGATTGAAATAATATAAATCGCCAAAATAATTTCTATTGATTTGGTATTGCGCAAAAGCAGGTAGTCTGCGGATGGTAGAAAAACGCAAATGTTGTTTAGCAAAAAAACTGTAGCGCAAATGCCATGGTAAAAAACCTTTCATTTCTTTGTGCAAAGTGCCCAATTTGAATTGCCTTAAAATTTCTGACCAATAGTTATACATGTAGCTGTGGTAACCACCAAACAATTCATCGCCACCTTGGCCATCCAACACCACTTTTACTCCTGTTTCTTTGGCCTTTTGCATTACACGGTATTGCGCATAAGTACTGGTGCTCCAAATAGGCACATCCTGACAATAAATTAAATTTTCGAGGTCGGTAATTAATTCATCTGCATTAGGAAAAACACGATAAAAGCTGCTGTTAGTTTGCTCAGCTACACGCGCTGCAAAAGGACTTTCATCAATGCTAATATCATTAAATGAAGCCGTAAAAAGTTGAATTTTTTCTTTAACACCGCTTTCTTTATTTAAATGATCCATGAGCGAAACAATAGCACTGCTATCGATACCGCCACTTAAACACGCACCCACAGGCACATCGGCCCTGAGCCGGAGTTTGATAGCATTATTTAAAAGCTCTGCTACACGCTCTTTGGCTATGGTGAATTTTTCTTCATCATAATTTTCGTACTTGGCATTGGTTTCTAACACATAGTATCTATCTGTAGTAAAATTGCCTGTATTGACATGCAATTCAAAACTATGCGCAGGAAAAAGTTCGTTGATGTGTTTAAAAAAACTAAGCGTTTCGTATTCAATTTCTCCTTTTACAAAGTAATCGTAAACCGCTTCTTGCCTGATACCTGTTTGTATGAAGGGCATTTTTACCAATGCTTTTTGTTCCGAAGCAAAAGCAAAAACGTCTTTATCTTTATAATAATAAAATGGCTTTACCCCAAAACGATCGCGTGCCCCAAAAAGTATATTTTTTGTTTTATCAAAAATTACAAAAGCCCACATGCCATTGAACTTTTGTAAACATTTTTTACCCCAAATTTTATAAGCAAAAAGTACCACTTCGGTGTCGCTTTCTGATTTAAAAATGCAACCTTTATCTTGTAGTTCTTTTCTAATTTCAATGTAGTTGTATATCTCACCATTAAAGGTAATCCAGAGATTACCATCATCAATACACATAGGTTGATGACCGCTGGCATTTAAATCAATAATGGAAAGTCTGCGATGCAGCAACACCATATCGTAAGTCTCATTGGCTTCAGTAATATTAATTTGAGAAGCGTAATCCAATTGATTGTGAATACAAGCCTGTGGTGTATCATTTCCAAAAGCAGTAATGGTTTTTTGTTGATGATGTAATAAATAACCTTCACCATCAGGCCCGCGGTGTGCGATCAATTTATTCAATAAAATAGCCGATGATTTGATATCATTTACTCGTTTATTAAATCTTACAATTCCACCAATGCCACACATCTTAAATAAATTAATTTTTAATTTTTTTGACTACTGTTTTTACATCTGACAAAGTGGGCAACAAATGCTGTATCTTCCACTCATGTTCTTTAAGAAACAAACGTACAAAATAAATCATTGCCACAATGGCACTGCCACTGATAATGAAGCCAGGTAAAAGAATGGAAGCGGTTTTAAAGTAAAGTAAGCCTGCAAAAGTTGAAAAGAAGAGCGAAATAAATCCAACCGTAGTATTGATTTTAAATTTGCCTAAACCTGAATAATAATGGCTAATTATTTGACTGATGCTGTTGGCTAATGCCCCTGGAATAAGGGTAAAAATGATTAGTTTAATACCACTAAAATCTTTGCCAAAGATGGCGCTCATCATACTTTCCGGAAAAATACTCAACACTAGCAGGATGATAAATGATATCAATAATGATAGTTTAATTAAATTAAGTGTAGTGCTTGCTGCTTTTGTTTTATCTGTTTCGTTGGATACTGTGCTTGCAGTAATTAATGCCACACTACTGCTAAACAACATGGCTGCTTCGGTAATAGAAACTGCGGTGCTCAACACACCCAAAAAGGCCAGCGATAAAAAATGACTTGAAAAATAAAAAGTAACCCTGCTACTCATCAAGTGCGTTAAACTAGCCAACTGCGTAAGCAATCCATTGTTGAATAAAATTTTTAGCGTTGGTTTTTGGGTGATATTTTCTTCATCTTCCCATACAAATGAGGTGTATTTTAATCCTAATAAAAAAGCAATAGTATAGGCTATAAATAAGGCGTAGAAATAACTTTGAATATGGTATTGCTTTTGAAAAATAAAACGGATAAAAACAACAAACAAAACCACACTTTGCATTAATGCTATGCTATTGAATGCCTTTATTTTTTGATGCCCAAGTAATATAAATTGATGAATAGAACCTAAGCAAAGCATCAAGCTTGAGGCAGCAACGAAAGGCAACAATTCAATGGCATAAAAATTAAAGAAGCCCAAAAATAAACTACAAGAAAGACTTACCACAATGGCCCATAAATAAGAGAATTTGGCAATACTACTATTGTTGTAACGAGGCACAAGATACACCACGGCCGGGCCACCAATGATTTCGTTTAATAAACCTGCTATAGCAATGGCTAACATGCCTAAGCTTATGCTTCCTCTTACTTCTGCACCCATCAATTTGGCCGTAAGAATAATGATTGCGAAGTTTAAAACAGACACTACTATTCTCGTAAAAAAAGTGCCTGTAATGTTTTTTAGCATGCGTTTTTGTTATAACAATGAATGATAACGCAAAAAAAGGCAATTTCTTTAACACTGTAAGAATTATGTAGCTTTTATTTAACGAATAAAACTAATTTTGCGACATATTCTTAAAATAGTATGTCATTTAAAACAACAACTTTAGGTATTTTAGGCGGTGGACAACTTGGTAAAATGCTTATCCAGGAAGCTGTGAATTTAAATATTGAATTATTTGTTTTAGATCCCGACCAACATGCGCCTTGTAAACATTTAGTACCTCATTTTACTTGCGGCAGTTTGCAGGATTTTGATACAGTTTATCAGTTTGGCAAACAGGTAGAGGTGCTTACCATTGAAATTGAGCATGTAAATGTTGATGCACTTTTTAAATTGGAACAAGAAGGCGTAAAAGTTTTTCCGCAGCCCAACGTATTGAGAATGGTGCAAGACAAAGGAGCGCAAAAATTATTTTATCAAGAAAATAATATCCCTACAGCAGCATTTTTTTTAACGAATGATAAAGCAGAAAGCTTGCAAATATGGGAACAGCAAGGCAAAGCATTTATGCAAAAGTTGCGCAAAGGTGGTTATGATGGAAAAGGAGTTACTAAGCTGAGTAATGAATCTGATTTACAAAATGCCTTTGATGCGCCCTGTGTGATGGAGCAATTGGTTGATTTTAAAAAAGAAATTGCAGTGATTGTGGCGCGCAATGCGCGTGGAGAAGTTGCAGTATACGAGGCTGTAGAAATGGATTTTAATCCTCAACAAAATCTGGTAGAGTTTTTACAAATGCCTGCCAATGTTGCTAAAGCTTTAGAGAAGAAAGCAGAGGAGATTGCGCTTAAAGTGGCAGAAATGGCTGGTATAGTTGGTATTTTGGCGGTAGAAATGTTTTTAACGCATGAAGATGAAATTTTGGTGAATGAAATTGCACCACGCGCCCATAACAGTGGTCATCAAACCATTGAGGGTTGCAGAACATCGCAATACGCGCAACATTTAAGAGCCATTTTAAATTTACCTTTAGGCAATACCTCATGCCATACGCCATCTATAATGGTTAATTTATTAGGTGAAGCAGGTAAAACAGGTGATGCTATTTATGAAGGGCTCGAAGAGGTGATGCATTTACCGAATGTATATGTACATTTATATGGAAAAAAAATTACGAAACCTTATCGTAAAATGGGGCATGTAACTATTTTGCATGAAAATGTTGAAGAAGCGATTAAAAATGCACGATTGGTTCAAAGTATTTTAAAAGTTACATCTTTGTAGAAAAATAAACATAAAGTGATGCAAGCAAAAGTTGGTATTATTATGGGAAGTCAGTCTGACTGGCCAGTGATGGAAGCAGCGGCAAAAATTTTAGAGGATTTTCAAATTCCTTTTGAAGTACAAATTGTATCGGCACACCGTACACCAAATTTGTTGATGGAATATGCCTCAAATGCGCATACCAGAGGAATTCAGGTAATTATTGCAGGAGCAGGCGGTGCAGCGCATTTACCAGGAATGGTAGCTTCAAAAAGTCCTTTGCCAGTGATTGGTGTACCCGTAAAATCTAGCAATTCAATAGATGGCTGGGATTCTGTTTTGTCTATTTTGCAAATGCCCACTGGAGTTCCTGTAGCCACTGTAGCGCTTAATGGTGCAGCTAATGCTGGTATTTTAGCAGCACAAATTATTGGTTCAAACAATCGAGAAGTTTTAGCTAAAGTAATGAGCTACAAAATTAATTTAGAAGATAAGGTGTTGAACAGTAAAATTCCTTTTCCAGATTTTAAGTTTAGAGTGGGCTAAATTTTATTTCACTAACACATCATTTTTGTAATTCTGAGTGCTCATCACTTTTCCAGTTTTATCAAACTCTTTCCATGCACCATTTTTTTTATCGTTAAGATAAGGGCCAGCAATTTTGATTGTTTTTCCATCTTCAAAGTACTCAACATAATCGCCATTCATGGCATTTCCTTTGTAAATTGTAACCGTATTTAGTGCCCCATCTTCAGCATAATATGTTTTTTGTGGCCCTTCTAAACTTCCTAAAACATAGGTGTATTCTATGCTTAACTTACCTTTATCGGTATACCATTTAGTAACACCATCGCGTTTATCGTTGATGTAAATAGTTTCTTCCTGCATTTTCCCATTTTGATAATACACTTTTTTGGGTCCATTCATCACGCCATTGATATACTCTTGTTCCATTTCAACTTTTCCGTGATCGAAGTATAGTTTATAGGTGCCATCAATCTTATCTTGTTTATAAAAGCATTGTTTACGAATTTTTCCACCAGCTTTGATATCAATGCTCAATCCATTTTTTAAACCGGCATCATACTCTTCTAATTTGTTAAGCATGCCATCCGCAAAATAAGTTTTAAAAGCGCCTTGTTTTTTATCGTTAACATAAAAACCATCTGTTTTAACATTGCCGGCCATTTCGCGCCAAAAGCCTTGTTTTAAACCATTTTTGTCGGTTTTATTGATGCTTGTATCTGTAATTGCTTTTACAGAATTTATCAAGGGAGCGGCATTGGGTGTTTGGGCCAAGGCCGAATTAAACATGAAGTATAGTGCTGCAATTGAAAATAAATTTTTCATATCAATAGATAAATTGAATTTTATTAAAACAAAAAATTACTTGGAAAATCTCATTTGAATAACGCCTAAAATAGCTTCTTTAAAAATACCTTTACTCATTTTAGATTCACCGGCAGTGCGGTCGGTAAAGGTAATAGGAACTTCTTTAATTTTAAAACCTGCTTTTTTTACTTTATATTTCATTTCAATCTGAAAAGCATATCCAATAAATCTGATGCCTTCTAAATTAATAGTTTCTAACACTTTTCTTTTGTAACATTTAAAACCTGCAGTAGTGTCATGAATATTGATGCATAAAATTATTCGCACATAAAGCGAGGCAAAATAACTCATTAAAATCCTATCAATAGGCCAATTAACAACCTTGCCACCTTTAACATATCTGGAGCCAATGGATAAATCGGCACCTTCTTGCGCACAGGCATTATATAAATTTACCAAATCGTCAGGATTATGCGAAAAATCACAATCCATTTCAAAAATATAATCGAACTTTTGTTGAATAGCATATTTGAAACCAGCAATATAAGCGGTGCCTAAACCTAGTTTTCCTTTTCGCTCAATCAGGTGAAGTTTTTTACCAAACTCAAGCTGCAGATTCTTTACTATTTGCGCTGTACCATCTGGCGAGCCATCATCTACAATCAATAAATCAAACGCTACAGGCAACGAAAACACTTTACGCACCATGCGTTCTATGTTTTCTTTTTCGTTGTAGGTTGGTATAATGACCAGATTACTCAATTGTTGCTAATTTAGTTTCTACAAACCTATATTAATTCATATAATTAAACAATAGAAAAAAAATCTTTTTAGGAATATTAACGAAGAAATAATATCTTTATGATGATGAAGCCACTTTTAATTTTGTTTTTTTGCTTATTAATTGGACCTTTTTATGAATGGAAGGCATCTTTTGCAATAGACAAACCTCAAAGTTTGTACAAAGCAAAAGGTAAAGCAAGTTATTATGCTGATAAGTTTAATGGAAGAAGGACTTCCAGTGGAGAAAAATTTAATAATGATAGCTTAACCGCTGCGCACAAGTATTTGCCTTTTGGCACGCGTTTAATAGTAACTAACCTCAAAAACGATTCAGTAGTGGTAGTTAGAGTAAATGATAGATTACCTAAAAAATCATCAAGAACTATAGACCTTACTAAAGCGGCTGCTCGTAAACTTAATTTTATTAAAAGTGGATTAACTCATGTTTATATAGAAGAACTTGTTGAATTTTGACTTTATTAACTATCTTCGTTTAATTAATTATTTTGCAAGACATTACAAGGTGTAAAAATTGACCTACCTTGTGCTTTATTTTATTGATGAAAAACCTCAGCTTAAATAACTTTTATAAAAAGATTTTTTTTAGTTTACTATTAACTTTGCCTATGCTCTCTTGGCATTGTAAAAGCATTAAGCATGGCAATGATAAAGGAAAATTTAATGCTTATATTGATACTACAGATCTCAATTACCAATACGGAACACCTGTTTACCGGGAAACGCCAAAACGGGTAAATGACATTCTTCATACAAAACTTGATTTAAAATTTGATATTCCAAAGGCCTATGTTTATGGCAATGCTTCAATTACCTTTAAACCTTATTTTTACAGTGTAAACAATATTGCATTAAATGCCGTGGGTTTTCAAATCAACAAGATTTCGGGCCTTGGACCATTGGGAGGCAAAGATTTGAGATATAACTATGATGGAAAAATATTAATTATTGATTTAGGAAAAACGTATACATCTAAAGATACCTTGAGTATTTTTATTGATTATGTTGCCAAGCCAGATGAGCAAGCTCAAGGTTCAAGTGATGCCATAGTGAGTGATAAAGGTTTATATTTTATCAATAAGGATGGCAGTCAACCTGGTTTTCCAACACAAATTTGGTCGCAGGGCGAAACTCAAGCCAATAGCAAATGGTTTCCAACAATTGATGCGCCCAATGAGCGCATGACACAAGAAATACTTTTAACTGTAGATAAAAAATATACCACACTTTCTAATGGATTGCTGCTGTCGCAGAAAGAGAATGAGGACGGTACGCGCACCGATTATTGGAAACAATCTTTACCAGCAGCTCCTTACCTAACCATGATTGCGGTGGGAGAGTATGGTATTGTTAAGGATAAATACAAAAACATTGAAGTTTCGTATTATTTAGAACCACAATATGTAAAATATGCCAAACAAATTTTTGGTGATACACCAGAGATGATGGCCTATTTTTCGAATTTATTAGGGGTTGAGTATCCTTGGGAAAAATATGCACAAATTGCGGTAAGGGATTATGTGTCGGGAGCCATGGAAAATACTACAGCAACTGTTTTTGGTGATGATATTCAAAGGACTGAAAAGGAACTTTTAGATGCAGATGGTATTGAAGTTATTTCGCATGAACTATTTCATCAATGGTTTGGAGATATGGTAACTTGCGAAAGTTGGAGCAATTTACCTTTGAACGAATCATTTGCTAATTATTCTGAATTTATATGGCTTGCGCATAAATACGGTAAAGATGTTGCTGATGAACATTTGTTTAAAGATCTTGAGATTTATCTTAGCGAAGCAAAAATGAAACAAGCTAACCTCATTCGTTTTTATTACGAAGATAAGGAGGAGATGTTTGATGGACACAGTTATAACAAGGGTGGAAGAGTGTTGCACATGCTCCGAAATTATGTGGGCGATGAGGCTTTTTTTGCATCACTTAAACTCTATTTAAATGCTAAAAAATTTAGTTCAGCGGAGATTGCCGATTTACGTTTGGCATTTGAATCGGTTACTGGTGAAGACCTTAACTGGTTTTTTGATCAATGGTTTATGTCAAGTGGTCATCCAGAAATTGCTGTGAACAGTTATTATAACGATACCACAAAACAAATTGTGTTAACTGTAATGCAAAATCAAAATTTTTCTTTTGCGCCACTTTACAGGTTGCCACTGGCTGTTGATATATATACTGCTAATGGCAAAGTAAGACAGCAAATTACAATTACAAAACAAGAAGAAAGTTTTTACTTTGATGTAAACGCAAAACCTAATTTAGTTGAGTTTGATGCAGAGCACATGCTGCTTGCTGTGATTAACGAGGTTAAATCAACAGAAGAATGGATCTTTCAATTTAAAAATTGCCCTACATTTTTTGCCAAAAGTGAAGCCTTAAAAAAACTAAGTCAACTCAAAGGAAAGCAAGTTTATGAGTGCATTTTAAGTGCCACTAATGATAAGTATTATGGCATTAGAGCATTAGCTGCAGAGATTTTGTCCGATAATTTTGCCAAGGAAAATGCTGCTCAACTAAAACAAACTTTTTTAAGTATGGCATTAAAGGAAGAAAAGTCTTACCTAAGATCATACACTTTAAAGTATTGGCATAAATTAGCTAAAGATGATCAAAATGTTAAGGAAGTATTGGTAAATGCATCCAACGATAAATCGTTTTTGGTACAATCAATGGCCTTATATTTATTAAATAAATCTGACCAGGATTTAGGTTTTGAAATAGCAAAAAAGTTCGAGAATGAAACGAACGTCCACATGGTAAATGAAATTTCAAAAATTTATGTTGCTTTAGGATCTGATAAAGAAAATGATTTTTTTGTAAAAAACTACAACCGCATTTCGGGTTTTGAAAAGTATGATTTTATTGAGCTTTATGGTAAGTATCTGCTCGGTAGAAGTGATGAAGTAATTAATACTGGCGTTAAGTTATTAGAGCGTGAAGCACGAACCAACAACATTTGGTTTATAAAGTTAAATGCTGTGAATAAACTCAATCAAATCATTGATATGTATGCGCAACGTGAGCAAGAATTAAAAGGTAAATCAGATAAGCAAAGCCAATATCAATCCACCATATTACAAAAAGAAAAAGTTCAAAATTTACTTTCTGATATTAAGAAGGCTGAAACCAATGAAAATTTAATTAAGATTTATAAAAATTAGCTAAGGCTAGCTTTCCTTTCTTAATAAAATAAATTTCAAAGTACTTATAGGTTATTTTACTGATGACAAGCGTGCACAAAATGGCAACTGCAATTAAAAGGCTATTTGACGTTGGGAATAAGCCGTAAGGTTGTATTTTTCTAATGACTATGCATAATGCCTGATAAATAATTGGATGTAACAAGTAAACGCTATAACTGATTTCTCCAAGTGTTTGAAATAAGCCGTCTAAAAGAGGAGGGAAATTTAATTTAATTTGATAAAAACCTAAGCAAATGAGTATTGATCCAACCGAAAAAATCCAACGATTGATGCCATATAACAAGTGAATGCCATCATTGCCAGAAGGAAACATAAATAACATGCAACTGCCAATGAGGATAAATGAAACAGCCATATAATTAGGAGTCAATTTATTTTTAAAAAATATGGGAATCAGCATTCCAACATAAAATAAAAAGAGGTGATTTAATGGATTTATATAATGAGCCCATTGATTGTGCAAGCTATCATTTGGATTAAAAATGTAAAATGCAAAATAGTGATAAACGCATAATAAAATTACGCCAATGAGTGCAAAATAGATTCGTTTATTTTGATGTAGAAAAATTAATAATGGGAAAATAACATAGAATACCAGTTCATTGCCAATACTCCAAGATCCCGCAGCAATGTATTTATCCCAGGCAACAAAACCAAACAGACCGCTGACATTGATAAATAGTTTAAAAAAATCGATTGGTTTTAATGCAATAGTTATTGTTAGAAGAATGCTCAACCAAAACAATGGAAAAATCCTAGAGAAACGCCTGCCTGCATAATTAAGTAGAGATTCCTTTTCAAGTTTTAAATGTAAATGATATACATGAAATAATGTAATACCACTCAGTAAATAAAATATTTCTACACCATATACACTCAATCTGCCAATAAAAGATTGTGCACCATCGTATATATGCAACCATTTCATAAAATGATAACACATAATGCTGATTGCAGCTAGTCCTCTCAAATAATCGAGTTCTTTAATTCTTTGCATTCAATTAAACTGGTAAAATTTGATGCCACGAAGCTATAAAAAAATGAAGTGAATAATTATGTTTAAAACTTATTTTAAACTTAACAATACAACATCAGCAATTGCTTTAAGTTTATAGTGTTCTTAACAATAAGATTTACCAACCATTTAAAATAATATGGCAATGGCTAAAAAGAAAGAGAAAAAAGTGTTCGTACTTGACACATCCGTGTTGCTTTTTGATCACCGATCAATTAAAAATTTTGCCGAACATGATGTTGCAATTCCTATCACAGTGCTTGAAGAAGTTGACCGTTTTAAGAAGGGTAATGATGTTATCAATTTCGAAGCAAGAGAATTTATTCGAATGTTAGATGAGTTATCGCAAAGTAATTCGCTGCAGGATTGGTTGCCCATTAACGGACCAAGTAAAGGTAAGTTTAAGGTGCAGATGAATGAGAAAAGTCGTAAAGATGCCAATCAAATTTTTGGCGAAAAAAAGGCAGATCATAACATCTTAAATGCTACCATGCAATTGGCCGAAGAGCGCACAGATTGCACGGTGATATTGGTTACTAAAGATATCAATTTAAGGTTAAAAGCGCGTTCATTAAACATTGTTGCCGAAGATTATGAAACGGGTAAGGTTAAAGATATTGATCAGCTTTATAAAGGAAATACTACTTTAACAGTGCCTCAAAGTACCATTACTAAAATATATACTACAGGCTATTGCTCGCTTAAAGATGTAAAGTTGAAAACTGCCATTGCCAATCATTTTTATACCCTAAAAAATGGCGATGCATCTGCGCTGGTCTATTATAATGAGGATACTAAACAGCTGGAACGCATCAACAAAGAAAATGCTTATGGCATAAAACCAAGAAATGTAGAACAAACTTTTGCCTTGCATGCCGTATTAAATCCTAAAGTGCTTTTAGTAACTATTCAAGGTATTGCTGGTACTGGTAAAACATTACTGGCCTTAGCTGGTGCCATGGCACAAAAACAAAATTTTCATCAAATATATTTAGCACGACCAATTGTTCCATTAAGCAATAAAGATATTGGCTTTTTGCCGGGTGATATCAAAGCCAAGATAAATCCATATATGGAGCCACTTTGGGATAATCTTAAATTGATTCAAAATCAGTTTAAGGAAACCGATAAAGAGTATCAAAAAATTAAAGAAATGGTGGAAAAGGAGAAGTTGCACATTACCCCTTTGGCATATATTAGAGGAAGGAGCCTGAGCAATATTATTTTTATCATTGATGAGGCTCAAAACCTTACACCACATGAGGTTAAGACTATTATTACAAGGGCAGGGGAGAACACTAAAATTATTTTTACGGGTGATATTTTTCAAATCGACACACCTTATCTGGATACGCATAGTAATGGATTGTCTTTTTTAATCGATAAGATGAAGAATCATCCTTTATATGCGCACATGACACTTGAAAAAGGCGAACGCTCTGAATTAGCAAATGTTGCAAGCTTAATGCTTTAATTTAAACGCATTGTTTTATTGAATATATTACCTTTGCACCCTAAACAAAAATGCAAATAATTTGCTTATTGGGGTATGGATATTGAATCGTTAAAGCAAAGGTATAGTAAGAGTAATCAAGTTTTAGAATTAGAAGCTTATCTTAAAAAAAGTGCGCAATGTAATGTGCAATTAAAAGGATTGGCAGGGAGTGCTATTGCTTTTATTGCCACAGCCGTGATTGATTCAATGCAGGGTACACATCTTTTTGTATTGCCCGACAAGGAACAAGCAGCCTATGTTTTCAACGATTTGGAAAATTTAATGGGAAAAGAGAAAGTACTATTTTTTCCAATGAGTTACAAGAAACCTTACGAGCCTGAAACCATTGATAATGCCAACGTATTATTTAGATCAGAAGTTTTAAATCATCTTACCAATACACACCGCACTTCTATAATCGTTACCTATCCTCATGCGCTATTTGAAAAGGTAGTTACTAAAAAGCATTTAACCGAAAATACATTTCATCTTAAAAGAAAAGAAAAGGTGGATTTAAATTTCATGTTTTCATTTTTAGAAGAGTATGGTTTTGAAAGAGTAGATTTTGTGGTGCAGCCAGGCGAGTTTAGCGTACGTGGTGGAATTATAGATGTTTTTTCATTTAGTAACGATTATCCCTATCGTATCGAGTTTTTTGATGATGAGGTTGAAAGTATAAGAACCTTTGATACAGCTACTCAACTTTCTGTGGCGCATTTCGATTTTATAAGTATTATTCCAAATATTAGTGAGAAATTATTGATTGAAAGAAGAGCCTCTTTTTTAGATTTTATTTCATCAGAAACAACCATTTGGGTAAGCCATTTAGATCATTCAGCGGATTTGTTGCAAAAGTCATATGAAGCAGCAGAAGTAGCGCATTTAAAGGCAGAGCAAGGTGTTATTAAACAATTACCTCCGCATGAATTGTTTATAGATAAAACTATTTTTCTTGATACATTAAAACGTTTTAGAAATATTGAATTTGGGAACCAAAGTGTACTTAATTTTGATAAAATAGTTGATTTTAGGTTTTCTCCTCAACCAAGTTTTAACAAGAACTTTGAATTGCTTATTTCTAATTTAAAAAGCAATGTAGAACATAAAATTGCAAACTTGCTTTTTGCCGATACACCTAAGCAAACAGAACGTTTGCTTAGCATTTTAGAGGATGTAAATGCATCACAAGGGAAACGTTTCTCCAGCGAAGAAGTTACTCCGATTTTACTTTCATTAAGTGAAGGTTTTATTGATAGTGATTTAAAGATTGCCTGTTACACAGATCATCAAATATTTAACAGATATCATCGCTATAAATTAAAAGATCAGTTTAAAAGTAAGAGTGAAGCGCTGACCTTAAAAGAACTCAAATCGCTCAATCCTGGCGACTTTGTAACGCATATCGATCATGGCGTTGGTCGTTTTGCAGGTCTCGAAAAAATTGATGTGAATGGAAAACAACAAGAGGCCATAAGACTGGTTTATCGCGATAATGATATTTTATATGTTAGCATTCAATCACTGCATCGTATTGCAAAATACAGCGGGCAAGAAGGCACCTTACCTAAACTCAATAAATTAGGGAGCAATACCTGGAATACCTTAAAACAAAAAACCAAATCTAAAGTAAAAGAAATAGCATACGATTTAATTAAACTATATGCTAAAAGAAAGGCACAGCAAGGCTTTGAGTTTAGTCCTGATAATTATTTACAAACAGAACTCGAAGCCTCTTTTTTGTATGAAGACACGCCCGATCAAGTGAAATCAACCGCTGCGGTCAAAAAAGATATGGAAGCACCCTTTCCTATGGACAGATTAATTTGTGGCGATGTTGGTTTTGGTAAAACAGAAATAGCTGTACGAGCGGCATTTAAAGCTGTTTGCGATAGTAAACAAGTTGTCATTTTAGTGCCTACAACAATTTTGGCACTTCAGCATTACAAAACATTTAAAGAAAGATTAAAGGATTTTCCTTGCACGGTAGATTACATCAATCGTTTTAGAAGCTCCAAAGAACAAAAAGAAACACTAAAAAAAGTAGAAGAAGGAAAAGTTGATATTCTTATTGGCACGCACAGAATTGTGGGGAAAGATGTAAAGTTTAAGGATCTTGGATTAATGATTATTGATGAGGAGCAAAAGTTTGGTGTAGCTGTTAAAGACAAACTAAAAACCATCAAATCAAATATTGATACCTTAACTTTAACCGCTACACCAATTCCTCGAACCCTTCAGTTTAGTATGATGGGTGCGCGCGATTTATCAGTAATTGTAACACCTCCGCCTAATAGATATCCAGTGCAAACAGAGCTGCATACTTTTAATGAAGAAATTATTCGTGATGCAATAGCTTACGAAATATCAAGAGGTGGGCAAGTTTTCTTTGTGCATAATCGGGTGCAAAATATTCAGGAAGTAGCAGGTATGATTCAACGTTTATGCCCAGATGCGCGTGTGATTATTGCACATGGCCAAATGGAAGGAGATAAGCTGGAACAAGCCATGATGAATTTTGTGGATGGCTTATATGATGTATTAGTGGCTACTACGATTATTGAAGCTGGCTTGGATATTAGCAATGCCAACACCATTATTATTAATGGCGCCAATTTATTTGGCTTAAGCGATTTGCATCAGATGCGTGGAAGAGTTGGTAGAAGTAATAAAAAGGCCTTTTGCTATTTGTTGGCACCACCAGCAAGTATGCTTACAACAGAAGCACGAAAAAGGTTGAAGGCCATTGAAGAGTTTGCCGACTTAGGATCTGGCTTTAATATTGCTTTGCGCGATTTAGATATTAGAGGTGCGGGTAATTTATTGGGAGGGGAGCAAAGTGGTTTTATTGCTGAAATAGGTTTCGAAATGTATATGAAAATATTAAATGAAGCTATCGAAGAATTAAAAGAAACAGAGTTTAAAAATTTATACGAAGATAGTGACAGCGCCCATCAAATGATGCGTAAGGCTGGGGTGAGCGGAGGTAATTTTATTAAAGATTGTCAGGTAGATACAGATATGGAAATTTTATTTCCCGATGACTATATAGCCAATATTACTGAACGTATGAGTTTGTATAAAGAACTCGATGATATGGAAACTGAGGAGCAATTATTAGCTTACGAAAAAAATTTAATTGACAGATTTGGACCACTTCCAAAACAAGCAAAGGAATTGCTCAACGCAATTAGGTTAAGATGGATTGCTATTGAAATTGGTTTCGAAAAAGTAGTGCTCAAAAACAACAGAATGGTTGGCTTTTTTATCGCAAAGCAAGATAGTCCATTTTATGAAAGTCCTGCTTTTCACAGGGTGATTGATTTTATGAAACAACAGCCGCATGCTGCACGATTAAAAGAAACTCCGGGAAATAAACTGACAATGGTTTTTGACAGGGTGGGTCATTTAACTGATGCCTTACAAGTTTGTAAGAAAATTATTTCTTAGTTTTTATTTTTTGATGGCTAAATCTATCCAGCGAATAGTGTAAAAGCCATAACCCTGATTGAAATCTGATAAATAGTATATTTTGTTATCTGCCAATAATGGCGCCTGTTTTAAGTCTTTTGTAGCTGTAATTAATGAATCATTTAGCCAAATTTGATTGTTGCGAAGTTGTGCTTTTTTAAAGCTACTGGCTGTAATTTTAATATTAGTTGAATCATGTATTTCACCATCTGTACTCCAGTAAGCATAACATAAGGTATTGTTTTTTACATAGAGTTGTGAAATTAATTCAGGTTTGTTTTTAGTGATGAGGTAGTGGCTATTAATTTTCCTTTCTCTAAAAAACAAACTTAATGTTGAGGCAATGACAAACATCAATACAGCTATACTTTGTTTTAGTCGAAGCAAAATTCCTTCATTGTAAACCAAAAAAATAAACAATAGAAATGTAAAAATAAGTTTGCTATATCTCAATAAATAAGGCATATCCATCATTTTATACGATGGAACCCAACTGATATAAAAAATGATAAAAAGCATGCAGCCTAATAATATCCGGTTATTGCGGTGTTTTATCAGGTAATGAAATAAAATAAAAAGTATAAATATCATGGTATAGGTATTGCTACTTGGCAGAAGCAACAAGGCACATAAAAGCCACAAACCATAGTTATATAAGTTATCATTAATGTTTTTAAGTGTTGAGGCCACAGTAAAAATTATTAACAGCGATTTAGTGAAGATGACCGAAAAAAGAAAAAAGTTATAATTGTTGTAGAGTGCTAATGGATTGCGCAGTTCATCATAAACAAATAACATTTTAAAGCAGAGCAAAAACGTTTGGAAATAGTAGGAGAAACTGGCATGAATCTCTCCAAAATTCAACCTTGGAAATACATCTGTCATATACAATTTCCAGATGTCTATTCCTTGTATGCCAACCGCAAAGGCAAATAAAATAGCAGTGAACAAGATCACTTTAAATGCCACTTTAAAAGGGTGCGCAATAAATAAGTAAATGATCAGTAAAACAGGAAATATTTTAGTGAATATGGCAAGCGCTAATAAAAATGCTGCTAGATTATATTTCTTTAATTCCAAGGCAAGCAAGCTCTCGCCCAACAGGCAAAAAAGCAATAAATAAAATTGCCCAAAATAGATATTGCTTCTTAATGGAAAATAAAAAATTAAAGGGATCATCAACATCCATTTAAATTCAATTTTATAAAAAATAAACAAGCGCTTTAAGGTAAAAACAAAAAGAAAAATGCTGATTAAATTATTAATTAATTTGGCATAAAACAGGTCAAACTTTAGGAATAAAGAATAATATAAAGATATGTTTGGAGGGTGCGTAAAACCGCCATAAAAGCCTTTTACATGGAGTACATTTTGTACATAACTACAAAGTTCCACCGGTTGAAAAATTAAATATTTGTAGGCTTCATCATGCGACATCATGGCACTAAAATAGTAGGTGTCAAAGTCGCTGAATTTGAATTTCATGTTGAAGGAATTGAACAAAATCACCAACAAGGCCAATAATAATAAGTAAATAGCCTTTTCATTTGGAGTATATTTCAAAATGAACTGGCTAATTTTTTGCATCAATCAAGTATGAGTGTTTATACGCTTACTAGTCTTATAAGGGCAGCAAATTAAATCATGAGCTTATTTGTTTCTTCAATGTAAGTCAGAATTTCTTCTCTGCCTTGCTTTAATTCAGCCGATGTAATAAACATTTCTGGAAGCTCTTCCCAATCTTGTAAAAGTTCTTTTTTATAGTGCGCTAAATTTTTTGCTAAAACAACTTTATTCAATTTATCAGTCTTGGTAAACACCATGCAAAAGGCCAATTGATTTTCGGCCAACCAGGCCATAAATTCTAAATCTATTTTTTGAGGCTCTAAGCGCGCATCGATGAGCACAAAAACACATAAAAGATTACTTCTCTTTTTTAAATAATCGAGGGTAAACTTACTCCATTTTTCGGCACTGCTTTTTGATGTTTTTGCATAGCCGTAACCTGGTAAATCTACCAGATACCAGGGATTGTTTTTATCATTAATTAAAAAGTGATTGATTAACTGTGTTTTCCCGGGTTTTGAAGATGTTTTAGCTAAACCTTGATGATTGACTAACATGTTTATCAAAGATGATTTTCCAACATTACTTCTTCCAATAAAGGCATACTCTGCCTTATCATCTTTTGGGCACAATTGATAATTGGTATTACTGGCTAAAAATTGTGCGTTTTTTATTTGCATAAGGACTATTTAATTTTTGATATAACTACTAATATGCCTTTCTTTTTTCGCTGGATAAATATCATCAATGGTGACCAAGATACCTGTTTCTTCAACTGCTCCAAAACTCTTGTTGAGGGCAGTGCCAAAGGTTTTCATGGATGGCGAAAGGTTCATGTAAATATTCACTAAAGGTGGAATATTTTCTCCTAATGCTCTTACATGGGTATTGAGTGTTTTAAATGATTCTTTATAATCCAAGCCTGTGAAAATATTTTCTAATTTCTCTTCTGAGGTGTTGATGGACATTGGATTAAAAGGACGCATCAAGCCTTCCTGATCAGGAAAAAATGTTTTCAAAAAGTATAAAATCATGTCTCTTGCTTCTTGATTAAAATCAAGATACATTGTTACTTTTCCAAAAAAGTATTTGATATCGGGATTGTCAACAATTAAGCTCCCCAAGCCATCCCAAATGTTATCTAAAGCAAACAATCCTTTACGGGAATCAACACCAGGCTGAAATTTTGGTTGTACAAATGAACGTCCCAATTCAATGGTTTTTGGCATGTATTCCTTTACAAATTTTGCACTAAAATTAAATAAGCCAGAAGTGGCTAATTTTGCTTCCTGTTTATTATAATCCAACACATCACCACAGCGAATAAATCGGTATCCACCCACTATTTCTTCTTCCTCTTTATTCCATACGATCAGTTGTTTGTAACACACTTCGTCAGTATCAAAATGATCAATATCACAATCTTTACCAGTGCCGCCACCAGCCGCTCTGAAAGTAACTTCGCGCAAACGCCCGATTTCTAACATTACATTAGGCGAATCATGATGCGTAAGAATGTAGATTTCATTATTGCCGTTATTGGTCACTCTAATAAAACGCGTGGCATTCAATTCTTGCTTTAATAAGCTTCTGTCAATTGGATTTATAATTGGCTGCATTTTGCTAAGTTAAGCATATTAATTAATCTTTTATAATGATGGCAATTGATAAACTATTTCTTTTATATAATTAGCCCATTGTTCATCGCTTTTACTTTTGTCAAAGGTGCTGTATTTAATAGGTTTTCCAAAATAAATCGTAATTTTTTTTCCGTGTTGTTTGTACATTTCATCCATCAAATAAAACATCTCAATATTTGCTTTAATGCCTAATCGCTTTCGCCAACGCGATAAGTTATAAAAAAAATTACTATTGTTTCCTTCCACATAAACAGGAATAATATCTCTTTGGTATTGTCTTGCTTTAGTGATAAAACTTTTTTTCCATTCTAAATCTTTGATGATGCCACCTTCTTGTTTTCTTGAAACCAAACCGGCTGGAAATACAAGTGTTAATTCATCTGAAGCAAATTGAGCATTAATCATTTTTACACTTTCGGCACCACTCTTTCCATGTTTATTTACAGGAATAAAAAGTTCTTTTAGATTTTTAAATGATAATAAAATATCATTGACGATAAAACGCATATCTCTTCTTTTTTTACCAAGCATGTGCATCATGGCCAGCGCATCCAAACCGCCTAAAGGATGATTAGAGGCTAAAACAATACCGCCAATGGTGGGCACATTTTCCATCCCTTTTATTTCAACTTGTACGCCAAATTCCTGAATTATTTTTTCGATAAATTCGAAGCCATAATGATGGCCATACACAGCAATAAAATCATTAATTTGATCTTGATGTAAAACTTTCTTGATATATGAAATTATAAAACCTGGCAATGCTTTAGCCAATCGAGGGTTTTTCTCGGCCAAAACTTTATCAATTTCAATAAACTTCTCCTTCGCTAATTTACTTGGCTTAGGATTTTGATCTATACTTGCTGAATCCATAATTGCGATAACTTTACAAATATAGAAAACTGTTTAAAATTATTGAATTCTATTATTCATATGCCTTTTTTTTATAGGTTTGTAAGATATGATTTTAAAGCAGAAAGTTTTATTGTTTAATCCACGCAGTGCAAACTTCAAGTACCGTTTGCCCAATTCTTTATTAGCTGTAGCCGCTGCTATCGATAATGATTACGAATGGGTGATTGTGGATGGCAATAGAGAAAATGATCCAGAACAAAAGATTTTTGATTATCTAAATACGGGAGAATTTGCCTTTTTTGGTTTAACGGTGATGCCCGGTCCACAGCTTAAACAAGCTATTCCAATTTCAAAAAAAGCAAAAGCACTTTTTCCAGATTTAACCATTATTTGGGGTGGTTATTTTGCCAGCAATCAGCCTGAAACAGTTTTACAGAGCGGCTTTGTAGATTTTATTATCAATGGCATGGGCGATAAAGTTTTTCCCGAATTATTAAATTTAATTGTGAAAGAAGGTCGTCATTTTTTTGAAAAATTGCCCATATCGCAAATTCCCCATAATTTAATTTATAAACACAATGGCGAATTAGTATTTACAGCTAAAGATGGGATTTATAATATTGATGAATTACCTGATTTTCCTTATCAAAAATTACATGAACAATACGATATTCCAAAGTACTTAGGGAAAACTTATTTGGGCAACAGAACCATAGCTTACCATAGTAGTTTTGGCTGTCCTTTTACCTGTTCCTTTTGTGCGGTAGTGCCTATTTACAACGCACGATGGAAAGGAAAATCAGCTGCCAATATCTTTAGAGAAATTAAATATTTAAAAGATAATTTTGGTGGCGATAGTATCGAATTTCATGACAATAATTTTTTTGTTTCAGAAAAGAGAACGGTAGAATTTGCTGAATTAATTATGAATGAAAATATGGTGTGGTGGGGAGAAGGACGTATCGATACCATTGATAAATACAGTGATGCATCTTTAGAAAAAATGCGAAAGTCGGGTTGCAAAATGATATTTTTTGGAGCCGAAACAGGCAATGATGATATGCTTAAACAAATGGATAAAGGTGGCACACAATCGGCCGCGCAAATAAAAAAGTTTGCAGCACGCATGGCCAAATTTGATATCATTCCGGAGTACTCTTTTGTGTTAGGAACGCCAGGCGATACGCCCGAAATTGTGATGGATCAAATTGATAAAGATATAGCCTTTATTAGGGAAATTAAAACCATAAACCCTGCCACCGAAATTATTATTTATGTCTACAGTCCGGTGCCCACAAAGGGTTCAGAGATGTATGAAAAAGTATTGGCTTCGGGATTTCGTTTCCCCGAAAAGTTAGAAGACTGGATTAATGCCGATTGGGAGAATTTTGATTTACGCAAAAATCCGCTTACACCATGGCTTACACCCGCTATGGTCGATAAAATTAAAAATTTTGAAACGGTGTTAAATGGATATTATCCAACGGCCACCGACATAAAAATTTCAAGATTTCAAAAAAGTACGGTGCGTACTTTATCTGCCTTACGCTATCACACCAAGTTTTATCACTTACCCTACGAAATTAAAGCCTTACAAAAGTTTTGGCTAAAATACCGCCAACCAGAAACACAAGGATTTTAAACTGATAACCGATTCATCATATGATTATTTTTTGCCACACATGCACAGATTATATTTAACCGCAATGTGCGCAAAGTGCCGAGACTACGCATAGGCGTCAACTTAATTTTATTTTTTGGATAAAATTTTCCTATCATTTCTTTTTTCGTAGCAACAATCTTTGATTAATAGCGGTATCAAATTTTCAAAGTTCATTTCTAAAATTTTTGCAAAGTGTCTCACTATATAAGCTGTGAGCTTAGTCAAACTAATATCAAACCTCTCTTTTAGCTTACTAATATATCTGAGTACTTCATTGTATAGTTTAAGCTGAAAGGTTAATATAAAAATCAACATAAGGTAAATTATTGATTCCGCCCTTTCTTTGGACATTGACAAATTTACGGCCATCATTTTTTGTAGCTTCAGTTCACTTTTCCAGGTCTTAAAAATACTTTCAATACGCCATCTCAAGCCGTATAGCTTAGTAATGTCAAACACTTTGATTTCATTAGCACTCTCTGTTGTTAGGTATAATGAATATCTCATTAGTTTATAGTAACTTTTGCTGCGATTATGACGTTTATCGCGATTGTTTTTTTCTTTTCTTATTCTTTCATTTATTACCTCTTCTGGCAACTTTGTAGCAACCAATCTGAGAAGTAGTTTACTCCTACTTCCTACTAACACCCATTGATCAATTTTATGTTTATCTCCAAGTAATTTAACCAAGTCAATTTCTGCTCCAGTTTTGAGATTATATATTTTAACACCATGTTTCAAGCGCGTGATAAATTTTATAGACGCTTTTGTCATGTCTTCAAAAACATCCATTACAAAGTATCCCATATCACGAATAACCATATCACCTTTTTGTGCTACTTCAAAAATTAAAGGACTCATAGATTGGTCGTTTTGTGCGTATTTTGTGATTTCAAATTGAACAATTTTGTTACTGTGTAGTTCAATAATTATTTGAATTCTTATACTTGATTTAATCAAACCATTAGAGTAATTTCCAGGAAATAACTTACTAAGACAATGAGGCAGTTGCAATATCGTGCTGTCTTGAATGAACAAATTACGATAGTTTACAAAACTCTTCATTTTCTTATACTTTTCACTTGCTTGCTTGGTATGCTGGGCAAAAACTTCATTTAATACCAACAAAACGAATGACACAAAAGAACCTTTAATT
>JBILPB010000280.1:0-2577 GCA_044374175.1 Bacteroidia bacterium
TGTCAACCGGTTCAGGGGTAATTATTTCAGAAAATGGTTACATTGCAACAAACAATCATGTGATTAATAATGCCGAAAAAGTGGAGGTTACCTTAAATAATAATAAAACCTACACGGCAGAAATTGTGGGCAAAGATCCAAATACAGATTTAGCCTTATTAAAAATTGAAGAAGCGGGCTTGCCTTATATCACATACGGAAATTCTGATGAAGTTAAAGTGGGGCAATGGGCCTTGGCAGTGGGAAATCCTTTCAATTTAACCTCTACTGTAACAGCAGGTATTATTAGTGCAAAAGGTAGAAATATTAAAGCCCTGGAGGCCAATGCCAACCAAGGAAATTATCCTATTGAATCTTTTATTCAAACAGATGCTGCTGTAAACCCTGGAAATAGTGGTGGCGCTTTGGTAAATACTACCGGAGAATTAATTGGAATAAATTCAGCTATAGCTTCAAATACGGGTTCTTATGCAGGTTATTCATTTGCGGTACCAGTGAATATTGTAAAAAAAGTGATGGCCGATTTGTTAGAATTTGGCACAGTACAAAGAGCATTACTCGGTATTAGTATTAGAGAAATAGATAATAAATTGGCAGAAGAAAAGAACCTGAATCAATATCAAGGTGTATTTGTTGCAGGCCTTTCCGAAGGTGGTGCTGCTGATGCTGCTGGTGTTAAAGAAGGGGATATTATTACAAAAATTGGTGATGCCAAAGTGAATAGCTCTCCTGAATTGCAAGAGCAAGTTGGCAACTACCGTCCCGGTGATAAGGTAAACATTACTGTGATTAGAGAAGGTAAAGAAAAGGTATTGGCATTGATGTTTAAAAACAAAAACAACAATACCGATTTAATGAAGAAAGAAAAGTTGAGTGTGGTGAGAGCCTTAGGTGCGGTTTTTGAGCCTATAACACAAGATGACATGCGCAGATTACGAATTGCCAGCGGTATAAAAATTAAACAATTGGGTGAGGGTAAATTGGCAAACTCTGGTATTAAAGAGGGTTTCATCATTACAAGTATCGATAAGAAAACAGTGACTGATGTTGAGGATTTAAATTTCCTAGAAAGTAAAAAGGGTGGGGTGTTAATTGAAGGCGTATATCCGAACGGTTTCAGAGCATACTATGGATTTGGCTTGTAGCATTGGTTAATGATTAATAAAAAAAGCAGGTAGAAATACCTGCTTTTTTTATTGGTGCCCGGGATGAGATTCGAACTCACACGATTTCTCGCCACCCCCTCAAGATGGTGCGTCTGCCAATTTCGCCACCCGGGCTTTTTTTACTGGATTGCAAAGGTAATGTATTTGTGAAAACAAAAAACATTGAATTAATCATTTTCTTCTTTTTCGAAATCATCATCTAAAATTTCTTGAACTCTTCCAACTTGTCGGTTTGATAGCATTACTTTGATTCCTCTGCTATGAAAAGCTGCACTGGTCAAAATCCATTGTACTTGTCCAACGGTTCTTTTGCCAGTGCGTTGGTCTTTTTTTAACACAACAGCCACTTGGAGCCCAATTTTAATATTGGCTCTGTGGTGTGCGGGATTATTTTTATTATTATTATTTTGCATCATTATGGTTTACAAAAGTATATTTTTGCGGCAATTATGAACATACTTTATATAAAAGCGCTCCACATCATTTTTGTGGTTACTTGGTTTGCAGGATTATTCTATATCGTTAGATTATTTATTTATGATGTTGAAGCCAGTGCTAAACCTGAAATAGAACGAACAATTTTAACCAATCAATTCAGAATAATGCAAAAAAGATTGTGGTATGGCATTACATGGCCATCTGCTATTTTGACTTGGGTGTTTGGATTGTGGCTTGTATTCGACAATATTGATTTTTTAAAAATGCCATGGTTTCATATTAAGCTCACGGCTGTGGTGCTTTTGACTTTATATCATTTTTCTTGTGGCTATATTTTAAATCAATTAAAAAACGATACTTGTACTTACACTTCGGGTCAGTTACGTGTTTGGAATGAAGTGGCCACATTGTTTTTAGTAACCATTGTTTTTGTGGTTGAAATTCAACATGCCTTTAATTGGATTTGGGGCTTGGTTGGATTAATAATTTTTACAATTGTTTTATTGATTGCGATTAAGGCGTACAAAAAAATAAGGGCAAAATAAAAGGGCTGATAAAAATTACCAGCCCTTTCAATATATTTTTTTGAAAATTTATCTTACAATAATTTTCTTATTAATTTGATTTTTTCCATCGTTGATTTGAACAAAATAAACGCCTTTATTCCAAGTTGAAGCATCAATCATGTTGAGGTTGTTTTTTAAATTGCTTGCGTAAACTAATTTTCCATCAACAGAAAAAATATTGATTAAACTATAATTAGCTGTTGTGTTTTTATTAGACACAGAAATTTGATTTAATTCATTTGAAGAAATAATGTAGTTGTTATTATTGATTGTTGAACTCAAACTTGTTACAGTAGGATCGTAAACTACTAAACTATCAATATCAATGTAGAAATCTTCTCCAGGCAAACCTTGATAGAATGCAATTCTAAAATTTCCATTCATGAAATTATATGCCCCTATTGGTA
>JBILPB010000281.1:0-2570 GCA_044374175.1 Bacteroidia bacterium
TGGTTCTGCTTTTGGCGCCTGCACTTCACGCACCTGTTGCTGATTCTCTTGTGGTAAATAGGCTTTTACTAAAAAAGAAGTAATATCTCTGTTTACCTTATTAATCATTTGTTGAAACAACTCGAACGATTCAAATTTATAAATTAACAATGGGTCTTTTTGTTCATATACTGCGTTCTGAACCGATTGTTTTAACTCATCTAATTCGCGCAAATGCTCCTTCCAGGCTTCATCAATAATAGCTAAAATTACCCCTTTCTCAAAAGCAGTAATCAATTCGCGCCCCTGACTTTCGTATGCTCTCTTTAAATTTGCCAGCACCTGCATTGTTTTGATGCCATCTGTAAATGGAATCACAATATTTTCATACATGTGCGCACTGTTTTCATAAACATTTTTAACAACAGGAAATGCATTGCTTGCAATTTGCTTTGATTTATGCTGATAATGCGCATAGGCTGCATCAAAAACAATTTCTTCTAAGTTTTTTCCACCTTTTAAAAACTCTTCCTTAGTTACTGGACTTTCGATAGAGAAATTTAGGATTAAGTCTAAATTAAAGTTTTCAAAATCTTTAGCATCAATGTGTTCTTTAATAATATCAGCACAAACATCATACATGGTATTTGCAATATCAATCGATAAACGCTCGCCAAACAAAGCATGCCTGCGTTTGCCATAAATTACTTCACGCTGGCTGTTCATTACATCATCGTATTCGAGCAAACGTTTACGTGTGCCAAAGTTATTTTCTTCAACCTTTTTCTGCGCACGCTCAATTGATTTAGAAATCATACTATGTTGTATCACCTCGCCCTCTTCAATTCCCATTCTATCCATTAGTTTGGCAATTCGATCACTACCAAATAAACGCATCAAATCATCTTCCAGAGAAACAAAGAACTGTGAAGAACCTGGATCACCCTGACGACCAGCACGACCGCGCAACTGACGGTCAACACGTCTGCTATCATGACGTTCGGTACCAATAATTGCTAAACCTCCTGCATCTTTTACACCAGGGCCTAACTTAATATCCGTACCACGACCAGCCATATTGGTTGCAATGGTAACAGTTCCTGCTTGTCCGGCTTCTGCAACAATTTCTGCTTCACGTTGATGTAATTTTGCATTCAACACATTATGCTTAATATTTTTTAATTTAAGCATACGACTCAACAACTCAGAAATTTCAACGGAGGTTGTACCAACCAGTACTGGTCTACCTTTCTCAGTTTCTTTAACAATTACATCAATAACAGCGTTATATTTTTCACGTTTAGTTTTATAAACTAAATCCTCCTCATCTTTTCTACTAATTTTTCTGTTGGTAGGAATTACCACACAATCTAATTTATAGATGTCCCAAAATTCGCCAGCTTCTGTTTCAGCGGTACCAGTCATACCAGCTAATTTATTGTACATTCTAAAGTAGTTTTGCAAAGTAATTGTTGCAAATGTTTGGGTACTTGCTTCAACTTTTACATTTTCTTTAGCTTCAATAGCTTGATGCAAACCATCAGAATACCTTCTGCCATCAAGAATACGACCTGTTTGCTCATCAACAATTTTAATTTTGTTGTCCATCACAACATACTCCACATCAATTTCAAATAGCGTGTATGCTTTTAAAAGTTGATTTACGGTATGTACTCTTTCAGAAGCCACTGCAAAATCGCGCATGAGCGCATCTTTCTTGGCTATTTTTTCTTCTGCATTTAAAGAAGACTTATCAATATCCACTATTTCAGAACCAATATCAGGCAAAACAAAGAATTTGGCATCTTCGGCTGTTTTAGAAACTAATTCGATACCTTTTTCAGTAAGTTCAATACTGTTGTTTTTTTCATCAATAACAAAGTAAAGTTCAGCATCAATCTTATGCATTTCTTTACCATGATCTTGCATATAGAAATTCTCTGTTTTCTGCAATTGAGCACGAACACCTTGTTCACTCAAATATTTAATCAATGCCTTATTTTTAGGTAAACCTCTGAAAGCTCTTAAAAGTGCAATTCCAGCGTCATCCAGCTTATTTTCTGCAAATAATTTTTTACCTTCTGCTAATGCAGTATTTACATAATTTCTTTGTGCAGTAACCAATTTTTCTACTTGGGGCTTGAGCGCTTGAAACTCATGTATATCACCTTTGGCTGTTGGTCCACTAATAATCAAAGGAGTTCTTGCATCATCAATCAATACGCTATCTACCTCATCTACAATGGCAAAATTATGCACTCTTTGCACCATATCTTCGGGGCTGCGAGCCATATTATCACGCAAATAATCAAAACCAAATTCATTATTTGTACCATATGTAATATCAGCCATATAAGCATTTCTTCTGGCATCAGAATTAGGTTCATGCAAATCAATACAATCTACTTT
The DNA here is from genome assembly GCA_044374175.1 of Bacteroidia bacterium. GTDB lineage: Bacteria > Bacteroidota > Bacteroidia > UBA4408 > UBA4408 > CAIKXD01. The sequence continues at coordinate 2,389 of JBILPB010000281.1, forward strand.
TAAGCCATGAAACTCAAACAATGGCGCCATCCATTCACTATCTCTTCGAGATAAGTATGTATTTACCGTTACCACATGTAAACCTTTGCCACTTAATGCATTTAAAAACATTGGTAAAGTAGCTACTAAAGTTTTACCTTCACCTGTGGCCATTTCCGAAATCTTACCTTGATGCAACACCA
>JBILPB010000124.1:0-9987 GCA_044374175.1 Bacteroidia bacterium
TAACTGTAGCGCAGAAACGAATTGCATTCCAATGGTAATAACTGCAATTAATGATAAACAAAATCATCAGGGTTTTCTCCTTAGTCCTAATCCTACCAATGATGAAACTACTTTAATTCTAAACCAAAATCCTGATAAAGCTTTTATTCAAATATCAGATTTAAGCGGTAAAAATCTCCAACAAATTAATGTGCTTGGTGCGAAAACAGTAATTTCTCTGGCCGATTATCCGGCAGGTATTTATTATGTAAAGCTATTTGAAAATAACTGTTTCATGTCGGCACAAAAAGTAATATTGATTAGGTAATATGATTTGAATACCAAAAGAAGAAAAAAATGTTACAGCATTAGACTAAGCGATTTATAAGCTTAATCGCACCCTAAATGAATGCAGGCTAAATTTCATTATCTAAGCTAATTGAATGTTCCGCAATCCTCCGCCATCGCTCGCATCCTACGATTGATATTACCATTAGGCCTCTGGCCTGCGTAAAAATCATTTTGGTTTACCCAAATGGTTGCTAATACTCAGATACTTGATTAAGAAAATGCTGTTCAAGCGGTCAGAGCTCATTTGCATGACCAACGCGAAACTTGAATGAGAACGTTAAAAATTAGTAGTTGCCCCGCGCAAGTGACAACAGCGGCATCCTTTTTTGTGTTGCACTTTGTTTTATTTTTGGAAGATTGATCAACACAAAAAAGATATAGCGGATGGCACGGTGGCTTGCGTGCAAGACATGCGCCCTGAAATTGCATTAAATGTAAATAAATAGGTTCTTTAAGACTTCTTGAAAAGTAATTTCCAAATTAGCTTAAATCCTACTTGCACAATTTAACGAATTGCTGTAGGTTTGTGCAAAAGCAAAAAATAATTATGAGCATTGAATTATCAGAACAAGAAATTATTAGACGAAACTCCTTACAGGAAATTATTAATTTAGGAATTAACCCCTACCCTGCCGAGGCTTTTGAAGTAAATACGCATGCTTCAGATATTTACGAGAATTACGAACGCGATAAATTGAGTTATAAAAATATCAGTATTGCTGGTCGTATTATGTCGAGACGCATTATGGGAAATGCCTCTTTTGCTGAATTACAGGACAATACTGGACGCATACAAATTTACATCAAACGCGATGAAATTTGTCCGGATGAAGATAAAACATTATACAATACTGTTTTTAAAAAATTACTTGACATTGGAGATATCATTGGTGTTAAAGGTTATGTATTTACTACACAAACTGGTGAAACTACGGTTCATGTTTCATCACTTACTTTGTTGACAAAATCACTTAGACCATTGCCTATTGTTAAAACCGATGAGCAAGGCAATACCTTTGATGCATTTAGAGATCCAGAACAGCGCTACCGGATGCGCTATCTCGATTTAATTGTAAATCCTGAAGTTCGTTTTGCATTTATTAAACGCACCCAGTTGACCAATTCAATGCGTAGTTTCCTGAACAACAAAGGATACTTAGAAGTTGAAACACCCATCTTGCAGCCTATTTATGGTGGTGCAGCGGCTCGTCCTTTTAAAACACATCACAATACCTTAGACATGACGCTTTATTTGCGTATCGCTAATGAATTGTATCTTAAAAAATTAATTGTTGGTGGATTTGAAGGCGTTTATGAATTTGCAAAAGATTTTAGGAATGAGGGCATGAGCCGTTTTCACAATCCTGAGTTTACTCAAATGGAATTGTATGTGGCTTACAAAGATTACAATTGGATGATGAATTTAGTAGAAACCATGGTAGAAAAAGTGGCGCTTGATTTACATGGCACCAACGAAGTTAAAGTTGGCGAACATACCATTAGCTTTCAACGCCCTTGGAAACGCTTTACCATGTACGAAGCTATACAACATTATACTGGTATTGATATTAGTGAGATGGATGAAAAAACAATGGCTGAAACTGCAAAATCGCTAGGCATTCATGTTGATGCAAGCATGGGTAGAGGAAAAATTATTGATGAAATTTTTGGGGAGAAATGTGAAGGTCAATTGATACAACCTACTTTCATCACTGATTATCCGGAGGAAATGTCGCCATTGGCTAAAAAGCATCGCAGTAAAAAAGGTCTGGTAGAGCGCTTTGAAGCCATTTGCAATGGAAAAGAAATATGCAATGCTTATAGTGAGTTAAACGACCCTATAGATCAGCGCAAGCGTTTTGAAGATCAATTGGAGCTTGGCAAACGTGGTGATGAAGAAGCCATGGTGCTTGATGAAGATTTTTTACGCGCCATTGAATTTGGTATGCCGCCAACCTCTGGCTTGGGTATTGGCATCGATCGTTTAGCTATGATTATGACCAATTCAAATTCAATACAAGATGTAATTTTCTTCCCTCAAATGCGCCCGGAGAGTAAGTCAGAAAATTAGTAAAATTTAAAGACACAAAACAATAAACCTGGTAATTGAAAATACCTTTGTTATTACAAAATAAGAAAAAGCTGCTCAAATTGATGGGCATGCTTTTTTTGATGATGATTATTTTATTTTTCTTACTTAGAAATACATTTTTAAACTGGGCAATAGAAAAAGTTGCGCTAAAGTTTAATCAAAAATACAAGGGAGAATTTCATGTACAACAAGCAGCATTTACAGGCATAAGCAGTATATATTTACATGATATTTGCTTAACATCGCCAGCCAAAGACACGCTTATTACCATTACGGAACTTGATGCCAAAATAAAAATATTACCGCTTATTTTAGCGCATATAAGGTTGGATGAAGTATTTATTGACTCAACACACATTAAGATTTTTAAAACGGCTAAAAAAGACAATATTTCATTTCTATTAAAGTCGAATAAAAAAGAAAAAAAAGATAGTAGCGATATACAAAAGGGAAATATTGATTTTGGAAATTTAGCTTACGGTTTAATTAAAACAATATTTGATGTAATTCCACAAAAAGTACAGGTGTTAAGCACTAATATAGAATTAGAAAGAGATACAGCCTTTTTTAAAACATCTATTGACACGATGAGTTTTACAGATGGGAAATTTCATTGTAATTTCAATACCATTGAAAGCAAAGGTAAAAGTTTATATATTTTAAATGGAGAAGTAGATAAATCGGAAAGGACATTGAGCTTTAGATTATATCCGGCCAAATCGCAACAGCAAACTAGTTTTCCCATTTTAAAAAGCTTTTTAAATTTATCTGTGAGTTTCGACACGCTTCTTGTAGCGCTTAATCAAACCGATTATGATAGCGATGTTTTAACACTAGAAGGAAAAGCATTAGTTAAAAAAGGTGCTGTAAATCATTGGCGTATTTCACCGAAAGATATTTCATTGGATTATGCTCAAATTAATTATAAATTGAATATTGGAGTGGCCGAAATAAGCTTGGATAGCAGCACCAACATTACATTAAACAAGCTATTGATAAAGCCATTTTTGCATTATCATCACAGTCCTCATAAAACATTAGCCGTAGATTTTAATATCCCATTAACTGCCTCACAAGATTTTTTTGAGTCGTTACCCAAAGGACTTTTTCAAAATTTAGAAGGCATAAAAACTAAAGGCGACTTAGGTTTTAACCTACACTTTTTTATTGATACAAAACAGCCCGACAGCGTTCAATTTATATGCAGTATGCCTAAAAATAAATTCAAAATTTTATCCTATGGAGAAGGGCGATTAAATAAATTAAATGAAGAATTTTTATATACAGCATTTGAAAGAGGACAAGCTGTAAAAAGCTTTTTGGTAGGCCCATCTAATCCAAATTTTACATCACTTGCAGCCATAAGTCCTTATTTGCAAAATGCATTAATGACCTCTGAGGATGGAAATTTTTATTGGCACAATGGCTTCAACGAAAATGCGTTTAGAAAGTCAATTGCCGAAAATTATAAGAAAGGGCGCTTTGCTAGAGGCGGCAGCACCATTAGTATGCAATTGGTAAAAAATGTTTTTTTAACCAGAAATAAAACTATTGCCAGAAAAGTTGAAGAAGCACTCATTGTTTGGTTGATTGAAAGCAATAGAATTGCAAGCAAAGAACGCATGTACGAAGTGTATTTAAACATTATTGAATGGGGGCCAGGCATTTATGGTGCTGGAGAAGCTTCGGCATACTATTTCAACAAAAAAGCTGCTGATTTAACTTTAGCAGAGAGTATTTATTTAGCCATGATTGTTCCCCGTCCGAAATGGTTCAAATATAACTTTGATGAAAGCGGAAAATTGAAACCTCATGTGGCTGATTTTTATAGAATTATTGCTAATCATTTGGTGCGAAAAGAAATTATTTCGGAAGAACAGAAATTAGCTTTATTGCCAGATATAACCTTAACAGGGCCAGCTAAAGAATTGATTTTGATAAAAGACACTATTACTATTGATTCTCTTGGTTTACCAGAGATTGATTTGATGTTGGAAGTGGAGTAAAAAGTGCAAATGAATTCATATTGTATTAAACCCAAATTATGCATTTGAAACCTACTCAAATCATTTTTATTCAATCTCAAACATATACCCCCATTTCGGATTTCATAATAGTTCACATTACTTCAATCCAAAATAGTTTGTGAGCACTTGATATTATTGAAAAATTTTGTTGCCCAACGATTGCAACTGCATAATTTGGGTTTAAGCATTATTTGATGAATTTTTATACTAAAAAAGGGCTTACCTGCAAATGCAAGTAAGCCCTTAACTTTTAAACTAAAAGAATTGGTTTAGTTTATTTTCCTTTTCTTCTGTCATTCATTTTTTTAGCACCGTAACCTGCACAAGCAGCAATTACTAGGCTAAGACCACCATCAATTGGGGTAGCATTTGGAGGAGGACCTACTGGAGGTTGTCCCATTACTGGTAAGAAAATAACTACACCAATAAAAACAAACAACAAAGTTGTTAAATTGAATTTCATATTTTTCATTTTATTTAATAATTATTTTCTTTGTTACTAATGAATTATTTGATTGGATTTTTACCATATAAATTCCTTGAGCTAAAGAAGGCAATTCTACAGTTGAAATTCCTTTACTTAAATTAATTCCTTGTTGCATTAATAACTTTCCTGACATATCGTATAACATAACATCAGAGGCTTTAGCATCACCGTTATTGATAATACTTAATGACTCATTGTTATTAAAAAAGTCAACATCATTTAAACTTACTTCGCTATCAGAAAGTGCGATTTCACTGTTTTCATAGTTTAAGTAGAATCTGTTGTTATAAATATCATTTGTTAAAGCCACACTGTATTTTGCACCAGTCTTTAATTTAACCTTTTTATTAGCTTCAACGTCTACTAAATAAGCATTCAAATTGTTTTCAGTATTTGAAAATTCAGCTACGCTGAAAGTGTAAATACCATCAACCTTTGCAATTAAATGCAATGGAATACTTCTTGAAGGAATTAAATTTTCGAATGCCTTAATTGCAAGAATTCTGTTGTCTATAACCATACCTAACTCAGGATGAGTTTCAGAAGGATTATTCATCATTTTAGCCATATCAATTTCTGGGTTGTAGTTTTCTGTACCACCATTAACTGTACCAATCGCTAATTGATCAACACCATCTTGATTCTCAACATTCAACTTAACTATATTTTTAACAACCGCATCTCTGTTGAATGATGGTGCGTTAGAACCATGTCTGATAGAGTTATCGGTAATTAAAGTACCACCTGCAGGAGTGCTAGTAGTAATTGCTACAGCTTGAGAAGTAAAAATAGTATCTGTCATTCCAAAAGTACTTAAGCCAGGGGCAGCTCCATCATAATATCCATAACCACTGTTTGCAGCTGACCATCCATAATAACCATTTTGCAAACCAACTTGACCAGGTAAATTTCTCATCACCGAAAATCTTATTGGAGAGGGATAAGGGTTACCCATAATATGCCATCCACCGTTTGTGGCAGGAAGTACATTTGATAATGCACCATTATTTGCAGGACCAGTTACATCAAGTGTTCTTGCTAATGTGTTGTGTAAAGAAGCAGAGTAACCTACTAATGAATTTGTTATAGGTTGACCAACCGCACTTTCCCAAGGTGTTTGAGGAAGCGTGTTTGCTTCATCATACGTCCAAATAGTTGGTGCATTTGGAGGTGCTGGCAAAGCTACATTTGTTGCATAGGTGTATGGATACAAGCCTTGAACTATATAATCATCACCCCAAGCTGTTGTTGTTGTTAAGCCTGAAACCGGGCAAGAAATATATCTTGTTTTAGCAGGAGTAACAGTAAGATATCTCTCTACAGTAACATTGCCAGTTACATTTGCAGTACCTGCACCACTAATAATTCCTTGTCTTGTTGCATTTGAACCTAAAACCAAAAATCCATTACTATTTAAAGTTCCATCTGTTACTGTAACAGTTCCTAAAACTCTTAAATTTGATAAAAGCGTTGAGGTAGTAGAAGGGGTGTTAATAGTAAGGTTGTTTATTGCAGTAATACATTTTAAGTTTCCAACACTACCACTTCCTGTGAAACTAAAATTAGCATCAGTTCCAAAAGGAGTGAATTTACCTGTTCCAAGAATTGTTCCTGTAAAATTTGCTGTTAAAGCTGATGCATTGAATTTATAAGTTGCAGAACCTATTAAGTTTAAATTAACAAAATTGATGCTTTTTTGAACTGTTAAAGTAACACCATTTGAAACATTTACTGAACCTAAAAGCGTACTCAATAAACTAATTGTTCCAGTTCCTGAACCTCCAATTGTACCACTGCTCAAAATATTTAAATTTCCAGTGCCCGCTGTTATTGACAGAGGATTATTTGAATTATTAGTAATGCCACCTGTTAAATTAATTGCCGATGAACCAGTTCCTGAAATTGTGAACTGACCTGCAGGCGCTATTGTTAAGCTTGTCATGGCAAGTGTTCCTGTTAGAGAAGTGCTTACTAATCCGCCTATAGTCAAGTTTCTGTATATTCTGCCATTAACATCAAATCCATTTATTGTGTTAAATGTTTGATTGCTTCCTGGTCTAAATTCAACTGCACTTGTTGGAGCAAATTTTTGGAAAGGATTTTCACCACCATTATGAATATAACTTGCACCTATTTCGAATTGAACAGAGTTAGTTACAGCTGTTGGACCTCCAAAAGCGGCTCCTAAATAACTAGCACCAGTAGTAAAACTTGATCCTGTCCTAAATTTAACAGCACCAGCAACGCTACCTATAATGCTTGAACCTGTATTTGAAATCATGGCACCATAAATATTTCCAGTAGCATTTCCAGCCAGTTTAATAGCCGAACCAACACCGCCATTAATAGTTAAAGTTGAACCTGCGTCCACCCTGAAATCATCTGATGTTAATGAATTACCGTTTAACAATAATAAACTAGCACCATCAATAAATAAAGTAACGTTCGAATTATTTTGAATTTGAAGTGTTCCAATGGTTTGTGCTGGCACATTATCGATTACAGAAACTGAAGAAACCAAAGCTCCAATCACTAATCTGTCATCTGCAGAAGGGATAGTTCTAGCAGGTGTCCAATTCGATGCTGTTGTATAATTGAATGGACCTGCACCTGCTTGATTCCAATTATAAATAGTACCTGTATTTGATGTTATTTGACTAGCATCAGCAGTAGTAGAAATTAAATAGTTTTCACCTCCAGCAGCACCGTTATATTCTATGGCTCTAAAATGATAGGTAGTATTTGGAGTTAAACCAGTAACAGTAACTACATTTCCAGTGCCTGCACCATTATACACCACCCAATTTCCAGTACCTAATTGATCACCTAAACCAAATCCTGCATTAGCTGTGTAAGTTACGGCATCTGTAGGATTAACTGATACAGCAGCTCCTGCTTTGATAAGCAATAATCTTTTAGCACCATTTCCACCACTCAAATTTACTTGAATTGAGCTAGATGATACCGAACCAAAAGTAATGTTACCGTTTGAAGTTGGCTCACCACCTAAAACTACACCTAAGTCTCCTTTTAATGTTGGAATTGATTGTTCAGCCCCTGTTGGATTTAAAGCAACATAGTTACTTACAATTGTCCCAGCATTATTCGTAATTTGCAGATTTAATTCATAATGAACAGTTCCTGTTGTAGTTACTTGACCTAAGAAAACTCTGTTAGTTCCAGTTGGACCAGCCATACCAGCAGTTCCTGAAGCGGCAATGGCAGCAATTGAACCATTTGATAAAATAAAACTTCCACTTGCTTGACTTACATCACCAAAAACATTATTGATGGCTAAAATAGTTGCAGGATCAGCAGCAATTTGAACATCTTGTAAAGTACCATTAAACAAACCATCTCTAGTGTTTAGCGTAGCACCTATTGAAGGATCATTGTTTAATAATAATCCATTTGCATTCACTACAGTACCAACACCATTATCTTCTGTTTTTAAGATACCAACCTGAGAAGTTGGAACATTGTTGTTATTAGTGGCAGCGCCAATAGTTAAATAAGAATCAAGCATTACAGTATTATCTGCAGCTTGTGTTTTTGTCCAATTTGGTATCGATGCACCTCTATCAGTATTATTAAAGAATGTTGATGAGCTAACAAACTTTAAATCGTGCCCTGCAGTGCCATATACGGCTTGTAATTTATAACCCGTTGCAAGATCTGCAAAGAATCTATAGGTAACAGATCCAACTGGCAAAGCACCTGCGCTGCCTGCTGCATCATTTGCATCAGAAACGTAGTACTTCTCAACGATTATACTCTCTAATCCTTGTGCAAAAGAGAAACTCTCAATTGCAACAAGCATTAGCATGATTAGTATTTTTTTCATATTAATTTTATTATTTAAATTATTGTAACAATTATTAATCGCATGTTTGGTTAAACTCTCCTAACAATTGAAGAAAATCTGCATTGTTTGTAACACCATCTGTATTAACATCAGTTGGGCATGGAACGATACCTGAAGTTGCATTAACTATGTTTAATATGGCCCAATCAGATAACCATGATTTTTTGCCAGGTTCGAAAGCACCTCTGTAGTTTGCTGTTGAAAAGAAACCATCAGAAGGAGCAGCACATGTAGTAGCAACTAAATCTGGAACAGCGTCATATTTATCAGTAACAGCATTAGTAGCATAATCCATAATATAAGCATAATCAAAACTTGGCAATGAAGCTACTGAACTGTTATTGTCAGTTGTAAACTTTGTGTTGTCTAATGCTACTGTATTGTAAGTGTAAACTGAATTTTGCTCAATAGCTAATGGAATTGAACAGTTTACAAATGTGTTACATTTGATTTGCAATGTTCCACTTGTTGGAAAACCTGCTTGCCAATTGTGATATGCTTCGTTATTAGGGCCGCCTGGTCTAGAAGTTTTAACTTGATCAATTACAACACCTCTTTCATAATTTGCAACAATACAATTGTAAACTTCACCTTCTGTTCTTTCTTTAAAGTTAAATCCTGCATCACCAGAGTTATCAGCAGTAGCAGCACTTTGAGGTCTTCCAATCCAAGTTCCGTTGTAAATTTTTGGATGTGATCTTGGTAAAAGATTTGTGTTATTATCATCACCATCAGCTTCGATACCATTATCAGTTAATGTATTTCCACCATTATGACGATTTAAATTAAAGAAAAATTGCACTTTACCAGTCCAACCTAAATCCCAGTCTAAAGCATCATCATCACCCCAATAGCAAGCGATATATTTTAAATTTACATTACCACCAAACAATTCGATGCCATCATCCGCGAATGAAGTTACTTCAATATGATCGATAGTTGTTCCTTGACCAACTGAACACAAAGTTAATGAATTTAATTCGTTACCCGCAGCAATAATATCTCCAGCATGTCTGATAGAAATGTATCTCATGATACCTGAGTTATCGTTAGGATCAGATCCACCATACCATGTTCTTGCATCTAACTCAGCATTTGAAATACCTTCTGGAGCACCTGTTCCATCTGGTTGACCAGCAACTTGTAAGCCTGAAGCATTTGCAGAAGTTAAGTTGTTTGGCGCTTT
>JBILPB010000125.1:0-9977 GCA_044374175.1 Bacteroidia bacterium
CAACGCAAATAATAAGTGGGCTTAAAGCGGGTGTAGATAATGTTTATAAAGTTACAGTTACAGACGCCTTTGGTTGTACAATAGAGGGATCTGCTACTTTAACAGAACCTCCTGCTGCATTAGAAAAAATGCCAAGAGGTTTCTCTCCTGATGGAAATGGTGTTAATGATGAATTGGTAATACCAGGGATTAAAGTTTTTGTAACCAATAATGTTACCATCTTTAACAGATGGGGCAACGAAGTTTATAATAGCGAAGGACCTTATCAAAATGATTGGTTAGGTAGAGGTAAAAACGGAGAAGATTTACCGGAAGGAACCTACTTTGTTGTGTTTACTGCCGACTCCCCGGAATGTGGCAAGGTAGATGAAAACCGTTGGATTGAATTAAGACGTAAATAATAAAAAAGAATTTTTTAGAATCGCAATATATATCACATGAAAAAGCTAATCATTGCAGCATCCTTAATCATTTCGAGTTTAGGCTTGAAAGCACAGCAGGATATTATGCTTAGTCAATATATGTTTAATGGATTGTTTCTCAATCCGGCATATGCTGGCAGTCATAAATACATTAGTGCTACTTTACTTCATCGTAATCAATGGACAGGTTGGGACGGAGCTCCTAAAACCAATATCATTGGGATAGATGGTCCTTTGAAAAATCAAACCATGGGATGGGGTTTAATTTTTGCTAACGATAAAATTGGCCCAACCACTCAAAATGACATTATGGCCAATTACAGCTACCACTTAAAACTTGGTAAGGGAAAATTGTCGCTTGGTTTGCGAGGCGGAGCATCGGTTGTTTCAAGCAATTTGCAAGGAATTAGCACTGTTTTGGGTGGTGATGAAGCTTTTGCTACTAATATTAAAAGTTCTTTTTTGCCTAAGTTTGGAACAGGAGCTTATTATTATACAAAAAAGTATTATGCCGGAGTTTCAATACCAACATTGATAGCTTATGACCCAGCAAAAAACTTCAATTTTGATTTGAATAAATCTTCTGATGCTAGAAGACATTATTTTATTACAGGAGGATATGTATTTGACCTGAGTGAAATGGTTAAACTAAAACCTTCTGTGTTGTTGAAATATCAAAAAGCAGCGCCATTGCAAGCAGATATCAATTGTAATGTATTAATAAATAATGTATTTTGGATAGGAGCATCCTATAGAACAAATGCCGCAGTAATAGGAATTATTGAATATCAAATTAATCCGATGTTTAGAGTAGGCTATGCTTACGATTACTCCACTTCAGCGATCAACCGTTATTCTTCAGGCTCACATGAGATTATGATTGGAATAGATTTAGGTCACGATATTATGAAAAGTAAAAACCCTCGTTATTTTTAGTTGAATCAAGCGCAATAAGGAGCATTATTATACCCAAAGACAAACCGTAAAATGAAGAAAAATATTACCACCTCTTGTTTAGTTTTGCTTTCGCTATTTATCTTGAGCGGATGTTCCAAAATTTATATTGCTTTAGGCGATAAAAACATGGAGCAACTTCAATATGTAAAGGCAGCAAAAAACTACGAAAAAGCAGTTTCTAAAAAACCGAACAATGTTGCACAAAAAAAATTGGCTAATACCTATCGTTTAATGAACGATACTAAAAAAGGTGTTGATGCTTATGCTAAAGTGGTTAACCAATCTAATGCCGAGCCTATTGATCGCTTTTATTATGCGCAAATGCTAATGGCAAATAGAAAGCATAGCGAAGCAGCTAATGTGTTGAGAGAATATCTTAAATCGAACCCTGGTGATAAAATGGCTGAGAGCATGTTAAAGTCTTGCGAGTCACCTGAGGTGTTTATGAAAGATACTGCTAAATACACTGTAACAAAAGCTAAAATAGGAAATGTTACTGAGTTTTATGGCCCAGTGCAATACAAAGATGGCTTGGTAATAAGTGCAAGTATTGATGGTAAGGGAAAAGACAAAGTGCCACAGACAGGAAAATCTTATTATAAATTATATTTCACTAAAAAAGATAAGAATGGTTCTTATTCAACTCCAGAAAAATTAAGTGGTAATATCAATAAGAACGAATTACATACTGCATCGGCTACTTATTCAAAAGATGGCAGTGTGGTTTATTACACGGCAAGTAACACCGATGGTTTATCTAAAACGGAATTACTTGAAAATTTAATTGGATTAAAAATTAATAAAGACACCATTGCTAATGGTACATATCTAAAAGGATCAGAGTTTCCATATAACAGTAAGTCATATTCTGTTGGGCATCCTGCCTTAACGCCAGATAGTAAAACCATGTACTTTATTTCTGACATGCCAGGCGGTTCGGGTGGGACAGATATTTATGAAACAAAATGGGAAGGAGGCAAGTGGGCTCAACCAACAAATTTAGGGGACAAAATTAATAGTATTGGTAACGAAATGTACCCTTATGTAGATAGTTTAGGCAACTTATACTTTTCATCAAATGGCCATAAAGGTTTAGGAGGTTTAGACATTTTTAAAGCAACTAAAAATGGCAATGCATGGACAAAAGTTGAAAATATGAACTATCCTATTAATAGCTCAAATGACGATTTTGGTTTTATGATTTATGCGGATAATAAAACTGGATTTTTAAGCAGTAATAGAGATGGCGCTGCGGATAAGATTTATGAATTTATATTACAAGCTTCAAAAGTGAACATTGGTGGAAAAGTGTTGAGCAAAGTTGATGGTAAGCCAATTGCAGGAGCAAAAATTGAAATTACAGATAAGGCTAGAAACACTACAGATACTGTTTTTACAGCAGAAGATGGTTCTTACTCTTATCAACTGGCCCCTAATACCGATTTTGACATCACAGTTTCAAAAGAAGGGTTTTTTAGTCAATCTGAAGATGTTTCAACGGTTAATCAAGTTGACGGTATGTTGAAAGACTTTACTCTTGAAGAATTAGTCAAAGACAAACCTGTAGTTATTGATGAAGCAGATGATAAAGGGGTTAGACCAATTTTTTACGATTTTGATAAGTCAGAAATTAGACCAGATGCCTTTGAACCATTAAATAAACTTGCAAAAAGGTTAAAGGATAACCCAAAAATTACTATTGAATTAAGCTCTCATACAGACAGCAGAGGAACTGATACCTATAACCAAGACTTATCATTTAAAAGAGCTAAAAGCGCGAAGAAATACTTAGAATCTAAAGGTGTAAAACCTAATAGAATAAAAGTGAAAGGGTATGGAGAAACTAAGCCTGTAAATAAATGTGTTGATGGTGTGCCTTGTACAGACGATGAATACCAAGCAAACAGAAGAACAGAATTCAAGGTAATTGAAATCAATAAATAACTCTCCGGAAAATGGCATCGGTTGGTATCAATAAAGTAATTTTGGCTGGTAATCTCGGCAAAGACCCAGAGGTAAGACATCTAGAAGGAGGAGCAGTGGTAGCTAATTTTCCGCTTGCCACTACTGAAATTTATAAGGATAAAAACGGCAATAAAATTGAACAAACAGAATGGCATAATATTGTACTTTGGAGAGCTCAAGCCGAGTATGCTGAAAAACATTTAAAAAAAGGGTGTACAATTTTGGTTGAAGGCAAGTTAAAAACACGCACCTGGGAGGATAAAGACAAGAACAAAAGATATACTACAGAGGTTTATGGTGACAGTATTACCATACTTATTGGAAGCAAGAAAGAGGATGGCTATTATAGCCAAGGCCAATCATCGGGTTCAGGAAATTTAAATGACAATAGTGGCTCCAATACCCTTTCTGGCACTGCATCAGAAAAACAGCAGGATTAACTTAAACTAATTTAACTTGGACGGTTCGGTCAGTTGCCCCTCGGGCATGGTTACAGGATTTATTTTTTATGGCTTTGGGCCACAATCTTTTATTGAGTTATCTATTATTGGTATACTTTTGGTTTGCTCTGCTGTAATTGCGGCAGCCGAAGTTTCATTTTTTTCATTAGCCCCTAAGGATTTTGAGTTACTTAAACAGGATAGTGGGTCATCAGCTCAAAAACTTATACAGCTTTTAGATAAGCCAAAGAGTCTTATTGCAACTATTGTAATGAGCCACAACTTGGTGAATATTGGCGTTGTTATTATTTCTGAAATGCTTTTTGCGCAGCATTTCGATTTTAGTGATAGTCCACTTACTGGATTTGTGATAAAAGTAGTTGTTGTAACCTTTGTTATTTTGCTAATAGGAGAGGTTATCCCTAAAATTTATGCGGCAAAAAATCCTAGAGGTTTGGCCGTAAAAATGGTCTATGTTTTTGATATTGTTCAAAGAATACTTACTCCATTTGTTTGGCTATTGGTTACCATTGCAGGAGCATTTGATAAACGAATTAAACAAACAACACCCGATTTGTCGGTAGACCAGCTATCTCAAGCATTAGAGCTTACTTCGAGCGAACACACCCCTGAGGAAGAGCGAAAAATTTTACAAGGTATTGTTGAGTTTGGAAATACCGAAGTAAGTCAGATTATGAAACCAAGAATTGATGTGGTTGCATTTGATGAAAATACCCCCTTTTTAGAAGTAATCGACCTGGTCATTAAAAATGGCTTTTCGCGCGTACCTGTTTATAGCGAAACTTTGGATAAAGTTGTAGGTGTTTTGTTTATTAAAGATTTAATTGCGCACTTAGATAAAGACAACGACTTTAAATGGCAAACTTTATTAAGACCAGCATTTTTTGTTCCTGAAAGCAAGAAAATTGATAATTTAATGAAAGAATTTCAGAGTAAAAAAATACATCTAGCCATTGTTGTTGATGAATATGGAGGCACCAATGGAATTGTTACCTTAGAAGATGTTATTGAAGAGGTTATTGGTGAAATTAATGATGAATTTGATGTTGAAGAATTAGTGTATTCAAAGCTTGATGATCATAACTATGTTTTTGAAGCTAAAATCCCATTAAATGATTTATACAGGGTACTAGATATTGATGGTGAAGTGTTTGAAGATAAAAAGGGAGAATCAGATACTTTAGCAGGATTTATATTAGAATTGAGTGAAAAAATCCCGGTAAAAAATGAAAAAATTGCCTTCGATAATTATATTTTTACGGTTGAGTCGGTTGACAAAAGGAGAATCAAACGAATAAAGCTTACACTCTTAAATCAAGAAACGCATGGAACTTTTCATGACGGAGGAAAAATAATTCCTGGTGTTTTAATACCATTATTGTTTTTATTGTCGGTGCTTTTTACTTCATGTGATGAAGAATATACACCAAAGCCAAGAGGCTACTTTAGAATAGATTTACCTGAAAATAGCTATCAAACCATTGAAACAAATTGTCCTTTTAGTTTTGATTACTCAACATTTGCAAAAGCGGATGTATATAACGGAAACCAAATAGAGAACTGCTGGTATAATATCAATTATCCTAAGTTAAATGCAACTATTCATTTAAGTTATACGCCAATTGAAAATAAAGTCGATTTAGAGCAACAGTTAAGCAACTCTAGAACATTGGTATACAAACATACAGTAAAAGCCGATGGCATTGAAGAAGTTCCTATTAGCTATGAATCAAAAAAAGTATACGGTTTATTGTATAATTTAAGCGGCAATAGCGCCTCGCAAATGCAGTTTTATTTAACCGATAGTACTAAGCATTTTTTACGCTGTGCCTTATATTTTAATTCAAGTCCCAATGCCGATTCTACTGCGCCAGTTTTAAATTTTATTAGTAAAGATATTGATAGGTTTATAGAGACTTTTCACTGGAAGGGGCAAGAGTAATGTTTACTAGGTGCCAATCTATCAAACATAATTAAATCTCAAGGTATTTATTTGTATAGGATAAGTCAAAACCTTCCTTCAGGTATAAAGACAATAAAGCCTGTTCTAATTGCTTAAAACAGGCTTTAAATATGTTATTTAGATAAGACTTATTATTCTTGAACCATTACCATTTTAAACGGTACATTGATAATAGCTTGATAATCTTCTCCAGCTTCGCTCATGTCTTCATCATCTTCTTCGTAATGCCAATTGATAACAACTTGACTTTGCCCACCTTTATTGATAGATTCTAGCTTTTTAAATACATCTAAGATGCATTTAGAAGAACTTGTATTGAAATATTCAAGTTGGATATTAACGATTGTGTTTGTTTTAGGTTTACCAGAGTATTTTTCTAACCAATCGATTAACGGTTTGTAAAATTCAATTGAGTTTTCAGGAATAGATCTTCCTTTTATTTCTATAATTCCTTGCTCTGCATCAAATTTAATGGTTGGTGTTTTTGCTGAGCCTTCTATTAATAAAGTTTCCATTGTTTTTATAAAGGGTTATGTAGGGTTAAGATATTTTAATATTTAAACTGAAGAATGAGAATTGATCATCAATATCTACAAAGTTGAAGTTAAGCTTTTGACCTGATTTTCTGGCAATGTCAATCATACCAAGGCCACCACCGCCTTTCTCAGAAAACTCATCATTGTTGAGAATTTCTTTATAATACTCTTTAAGTTCATCTTTACTCATCACGTTTATTCTATTGAGCTTATCGCGAAGAGAGGCCACGTTTTCATTAAGGATATAATTTCCTGTAATAATATTGTATTCAGTTCCAATTTTACCAATCATAAAGATGGCTGAACGGTATTTTTTTGCTTTTTCAGAATTGTCGTTCATATCAACATCTAAATGATGATATAAATTTTGAAGACATTCTACGAGCACATTGTATACTTTTTTCTTAGTTTTGGGTTCCTCTTGCAAGTTATCTAACTTGCTTTCCATAATTTGGAGAATAGAAGTGAGTAACTCTGAGGTGATATCACCTTTGAATGAAAGCATAATTTTATTACGCTCCATTTTATCGTAAAACTCATAAATATCAAGCATTTCAGAATTTTTTACGTCTTGCAAGTTACCTTTCTTTGTTGGTTAATAACTAACTTTTACTTCTTTTAATTGTGGCAAATTTATAAATTACTTCAAAACCTACAATTTTTTTATTAAAAAAAATATCGCTATATGATTTATTAGCATCGATAAAAAGTTGAATCAGTAGTTTATTTTTCATCGGAATGCATGTATTTAGCCACAATAGCTTGAAATTCATCAAAAATAAGGCTATTTGAACAAACTATTTGCTGCCCAAAAATATAATTATCATTTCCGCTAAAATCACTCACTTTGCCTCCTGCTTCAGTAATTATAAGGGAGCCAGCAGCTACATCCCAAGATTTTAAGCTATATTCGTAAAACCCTTCGAATCTTCCAGCGGCAACGTAAGCCATATCGGCTGCAGCACTTCCAAGTCTTCGAACCCCGTGGGTGTTTTTCATAAAATATTTAAATAAACTTAAATACTCATCAAGCCATTTATAGTCGTAGTATGGGAATCCAGTTGCTAATAATGAATTCTTTAGTGAATTTGCGTTCGAAACCTGAATCTTATTTCCATTTAAAAAAGCGCCACCTTCTTTCCAAGCATAAAAGCACTCTTGTAAATTAAGCTCATAAATTACACCAACTACAATTTTATTGTTTTCCATGAGCGCAATGCTAATACAATAGCATGGCACACCATGTATAAAATTGGTAGTTCCATCCAAGGGGTCAATAATCCAATTATACGTTTCTCCTTTTTCGGGCTTTGTATTTTCTTCGGCAATAAAACCTGCTCCTTGAACAAGCGGTTGTAGTGCTTCTACAATCATTTTTTCGGAAGTCTTATCAACACGCGTTACAAAATCGTTGAGGCCTTTAACCTCAATCTGATCTTTTACAATCTTTCCTCTTTCGCTTTGGATGTAAATGGCTGTTTTTTTTGCAATACCAATAACTGCTTCACAAATTTGAGCATAATCTAAGTTCATATATCAGCTGGTTTTGCGTTATAATTTAGATTTTTCTTGTTAAAATAATAAATACCAATACTTCCTAAAAGGATGAATGCTGTTGCAATAATTTCGGCTTGCGTAATTTCATAAGTGCCAATATGATATTTGGTATTCACTCTTATTTGCTCAATGAGCAATCTTTCTATTCCGTTTAGCAAAATATAGATGGAGAAAAATACACCAGCTTTTTTTATTTTCTTTCGGAATATCCACAAAACAAAGAACAATAAGAGGCAGGCAATACTTTCGTACAAGGGAGTTGGAAAAACGGCCTCTGCCAGCATATAGCAATGTTTTCCTTCGCAACCCGGTATTGGAATTCCATCACTTATTACATTATGAGGATAATTGTATTTCCAACACCAATCGGGCAAAAAGCTCATGATTCGGGGCTTTTCTAAATTATTTACAATGCCCCAATCGCCATCGCCACTCATGTGACAGCCTACGCGTCCGATGGCATATCCAATCATCAGTGGAGCCGCAGCGCAATCGGCCATGTGCATAAATGGGATATTTATTTTTTTTGAATAAAAGTATAAAGTTATTGAAGTAAGAATTAAACCACCATACATGGTTAGGCCACTAAATGAAACAAGTGCTTCTAAAGGATCGGCCATAAATTCATTCATATTCTCAAGGTTATGAAAAATTTTTGCGCCTAAGAGGCCTGCTACTGCACAAATTATTACAATATTTCCTATTTGTTCGTGTGGGTGGATAGCTATTTTTTCGGTTGTAGGCACCGCTTTTTTTAGTTTGTCTTTTTCACGATAACGCATATAGGCAGATATTGCCCCTACCACAAGCCCTCCGGGCAAACTTCCAATCCCCGAAAGAATTACAGCTTGAGGATTTTCGGCAAAAAAGGAATAGTTGAAAGCAGCATAAATAATTTTATATCCAATTATAAAGCCAGTAATAAATGCCAATATAAGCTCTTGCATGGAAGCAGGCTTACCAACAATGATAGTTGTGTAGTTTACTGTTAAAAGGCCTTCATTTTCTTTTCTTTTAAGTTCGGCAGCTAATATGGCGCCAGAAACTAAGAATCCAATGGCCACAAAAAAGCCAAATGTTTGTATGGGAAGTGCAAAATGAAAACCGAAAAGGTCCTGAATTAGATCAGTGATTGTAGGATACATTATACTTATTTAGTGCAGCAAATATAATGTTATGCTTTAATTTTACAGATGTTATTCATAAACATCAGTTTCTTTTATGCGCTTATTAGCATTGTGCGTTTCGTTATCGTTAGCTTGTCGGTATTTTGTACTGTAAACACCATATTTTGGCATGAAGTAATAGGTTATAAGGGTGAGAAAAGCTATCACCAAAAGGATTAATAAAGGGTTGCTCCACAGTTTTTTAAGTCTGTTTTTTGTAACAACGGGTTTCTTTTTTTTATATTTTACCCTTACTCTTTTGCGTAAGCGTCCCGATTTGGGTGAAATTGAATATTGCTCGTTGGAATCCATTTATTATTCTTTAAAGAATTAAATCAAAGGTATGAAACATTTTTTAACCTAAAAGTAAAACTTTAACAGTTAGCTTTATATTTTGTAAAACATTAACTATTAACGGTCACCAACGCTGGCAGTAATTCACCTAACAAATTGCCTTCGGTATCTATTTTGCCAATTTTAATTTTTCTTTTTTGGTTAATGAGTGCGGCATCATATGGCACACTTACACGCAAGTAATTTCTGCTGTAACCGTATATGCGATTGTTTTTTTGCTCAAATTCAAATAACACTTCATGTTCGGTATTTTTAAAGCTATTGTAAAAAGCTGTTTTCTTTTTTGAGGATAAAATACGCAGCATTTTGGTTCTTCGCTTGCGCTCCGCCATGTTTACTACATTTTCGAATTGAGCCGCTTCTGTATTTGCTCTTTCGGAATAGGTAAACACATGCAAGTAGGCAATATCAAGGTCATTTAAAAAGTTGTAGGTGTCTAAAAAATCTTCTTCTGATTCGCCTGGAAAGCCTGTAATTACATCTACACCAATGCAACAATCAGGAATTAATTGTTTAATCGTATTTACCCTGTCGCTATACAATTCGCGCAGGTAGCGCCTTTTCATTAATTTTAATATTTTATTGCTTCCACTTTG
>JBILPB010000126.1:0-9932 GCA_044374175.1 Bacteroidia bacterium
TAGTATTTGTAAAATTGTAAACGTTCTCTTTTTTTAAGGGCTCAAAAATAAGATTAAACTTTTACCGAATAGAATTGTCTAACCAAATAAATATAAAAGACATGAAAACAATTTTCTCAATAATAGCATTAAGCAGTTTAACACTGGCAAGTTGCAATACTGCCAAACAAACAAGCCGAAGTAATGATGATGACGTTTATTTTAACGCCAACAACAATCCTCCTGCGCAAAACAACAATTCAAATAGTGCTCCTGCAAACAACAGTCAACAAGGCAGCAGCGACTATACTCCGGCTGGAAACAACAATAATACCAATAGTGGCGGTAATTATGACTATGTGAGTCCTAATCAATCCAATAATTCGTCACAACAATCAAGTGGTGGTGATACTTATATTACAAATAATTATACCGATAATGGTTTTGATTATGATGATTATTATGATTATGCCTATGCTTCAAGAATAAGAAGATTTCATAATGTAAATAACTATTGGGGTTATTACGATCCGTTTTACACCAATACCTATTACTACAATAATAATCCTTATAGCTACGGTACAAGTATTTATATGGGCTATAATTGGTGGGGGCCAGGTTACACTACCGCTGTAGTTTACTCTCCAGTTTGGGGTAATGGATGGAACAACAATTATGGTTGGGGATGGGGTTATAATCGTCCTTGTTGGGGATGGGGATACGCTCCAGTATACTCCTATGGATGGGGAAGCCCAGCTTTTGGTGGCTATTACGGTTGGGGTAACGCTTATAACTATGGATGGGGTAACGGTTGGGGTTACAATAACGGCTACATGAATGGATATAACAATGGCTTTTATGATGGTTATTATGCTGGTGTAAACAATGGTAACTATTACAATGGTTTTGATAGAAACACATATTACTATGGCCCAAGAACCTCAGCTAGCACTAGTGGTACAACCGGAAGAGATTACAGAGGGAAATCATTAGGTCAAAATTATGAAGAATCAAATGGAATTGATCATGCCAGAGGTATCGATAGAATTGTGCCTGCCAAAGATTTAAATTCCAATGCGGCAAGACCTGGCATTGACAAAAACACGGTTGGAAGACCAATTGAAAATAGTAGTAAACCTACTTTTGATAGTCGTCCAAACAACACAAGCGTGAAGGATAATGGCGCAAATACAAATTTTGACAATAGACCTGCCAGCGGCAATGTGGATAGCAAGCCAAACAACGCTACAAGTCGTCCTTCTGGATCTAATGACTCCAGACCAGCAAATGCAACAGAAAGCCGTCCGGCAAATAATTTTGATACCAGACCTTCTGCGCCAAGTAAAAATAATCCTGCCAACAACTCCGATAGCAGACCTAATACGCCAAGTAACAATGTTCCGGCAAACAACTACGATAGCAGACCAAATACGCCAAGTAATAACAGCCCGGCAAACAATTATGAAAGTAGACCTGCTGCACCAAGTAAAAATAACCCTGCAAACAATTACGAAAGTAGACCTGCTTCACCAAATAACAATATGCCAAATAACAATTATGAAAGCAGACCATCTAACAACAGTAATTTTGATACTAGACCAAATAGTTCACCTGCTCCGTCTAACAATAGACCTAGCTACGAGAGTAAGCCATCAAATCCTGGAACAAATTACAACAACAATCAATCGCGCCCAAATTATGAATCAAGACCAAGTGCGCCAAGAAATGATGGTGGGTCAGTAACACCAAGTAGAAACAATGGTGGTTCGGGTTTCCAAAGAAACGATGCAGCGCCTTCAAAGGGAAGTTCTGGAAATAGTTATTCAAGACCTTCTAGCCCTAGTCCATCATTTAGTGCACCAAGTGGTGGCTCAAGAAGTTCAGGTGGATCTGTAAGCCCTAGCAGGAGTTCAGGTGGAAGTTCAATAGGTGGAGGAAGTAGAAGTGGTGTTAGTAGTGGCAGTAGAAGTGGTGGTGGTAGAAAATAATTGCCAGTTGATTAAATAAAATACTTACTAAAAATTATAAAATGAAAACGTTTATTCATGTAAGTTACACCCTAACCGCACTGCTTTTAGGACTTTCTATAAATGCAATAGCACAAAATGAAGACGATGCTTTAAGATATTCTAATACTAAGTTTGGTGGTACTGCAAGAAGTACAGCCATGGCAGGTGCCTTTGGTGCTTTAGGGTCCGATTTTTCTTCCTTAAGTATCAATCCCGCTGGCATAGGATTATACCGAAAATCAGAATTTTCTTTTAGCCCAGCCATTGGTGGCGCTGCCACGCATTCGAATTACTTTGGTGAAGGATACAAAGATGACAGATACCAATTTAGCGTTTCAAATTTTGGAATGGTGCTTGCCGGTACCAAAGACTCAAAAAATAACAAATGGAAAGGCTTTGCCTTTGGATTTGGCTACAATCGATTAGCAAATTTTAATAATAGAGTTTTTATTCAGGGAAATAATAGCACCAATAGTTTAACTGATGTATATTTAGCTGAAGCACAAGGCTCAGACCCTTCTAATTTGCCTGCTTTCGGTACCGATTTGGCTTGGAACACTTATTTAATTGATACTTTTAATGGCAAATATTATAGTTCTATGCCGTCCAACATCAACAAAACTCAAAGAAAAACAATTGAAAAAAGAGGTGGAATGGGCGAAACAGTCCTTTCTTTAGGAGGAAATTACGACAATAAACTTTTCTTGGGAGCTACCTTAGGTTTTCAAAAAATACGCTATTGGGAAGAAAGTAATTACAGCGAAAGTCCTGTAACCGACACTTTTGAAATTAAAGGATTTACGGTAAATAATTACCTCAACACCGATGGAAACGGAATGAACATTAAATTAGGTGTAATATACATGCCAGTGCCCTATGTTAGAATTGGTGGTGCCTTTCACTCACCAACTTTTTTTAATATGCACGATAATTTTAGTTCGGGTATGTCCACTTCTTTTAATGATACTATCACTTTCAATGCAGGTACTGATGCCAATGGTGGTGGCGATAAGGGCAATTACGACTATCGATTTAACAGCCCTTTTCGTGCGGTGGGCTCACTTGCATTTATTTTTGGAAAATATGGTTTAATAAGTGCCGATTACGAATACGTAGATTATAGAGAAGCACGTTTTAGAGCCGCTGGTTATAGTTTTATTGATCAAAATAATACAATAAGAGCTAAATACCAAGCTGCTGGTAATATTAGAGTAGGAACAGAATTTAAACTGGACCCCTTTAGTATCAGATTTGGATACGCATTATATGCCAGTCCTTTTAAAGATAAATCATTAATGAGCGACCAACAATTTTTTACCGGTGGTTTTGGCTATAGACAAGATGGCTTTTTTGCAGATATCTCTTATATGAGAAGTATGCATAACGAAAAATACTATCTTTACAATAGTTCTTTTAATCCAACTCCTGCTACAAATAAGTTAACAAGCGGCACCATTGTGGGTACGGTTGGCATTAGATTTTAATAACCAATTCAAAATAAATCATGAAAAAAGTCATTTTTACAGCATTGTTCAGTATATCATTTTTAGCTTTTGTGAGCGCGCAAGATTTGCGTAAAAGTGGCTCTATATTTGGAAAAATTGAATCCAATGGTGATGTCCGCATCAGCGGCAGCATCAAAGGAAAATTTGAATCGAATGGTGATATTAGAGTAAACGGCAGCATCAAAGGAAAGATTGAAAGCAATGGTGATATCCGTAAAAATGGATCTATTGTTGGAAAGGTAGAATCTAATGGTGATGTGCGCCTCAACGGAAGTATTGTTGGAAAAATAGAAAGCAATGGCGACATCCGCAAAAGCGGCAGTATTATTGGCTCAGCGCAGGGAGTTAAAAAGGAACAAGCAGCTGTGATGTACTTTTTTGAGTTTTTTGATTAATTTAAACTCGAAAAAAGGAATTTATTAGGTCCTAGTAAGTTTTCTTTAACCGCATACATCACTAATCCTGCGGTGTTATTTACACCTAATTTACTCATCATATTTTTACGATGTGTATTGATGGTGTGTGTACTCAGGCACAAAATATCTGCAATTTGCTTGTTGGAGTTACCCTCTGCAATTAATTTTACAATATCTAACTCTCTTTCTGTTAAAGAAACTCCTTCGCAACTTACTTCATTTACTGGTGTAATATTGCTGCATTCTCCAATTTGTAACTGATGGAGTACTTTGCCACATAAAAAATCTTTACCTTCTGCCGTTTTATATAAGGCTTCAATAATTTCATCTCTACCACAATCGTTTAAAATATAACTGTGGGCTCCTGCTTTAAATGAACTTAAAATAACTTCTTTTTGTGGCATGGCAGTGATGGCCAATACCTCAATTTTTTGAAAATTTCTTTTTGCCCACTGTATGCTGTTGCAATCAAATCCTTCGGAAGTAAAATCTATTACCAAAAGGTCAACTTTGTTAATTTTTAATTTATCAAAAAGCAATTCTTGGTTTTCTACCCAAGCCACCAAATTAAATGCTGGCAATTGCTCCACTAAGCTCGTTAGGGCAGCACCTACCAAATAATTTCCATTGGCAACAACAACGTTAATTAAATTCATTCTAAATAATATTTAATTGCAAAAGTAACATGTAAATAAAAGAATCAAAGAAAAAATTGCAAATATTTATTTAGTGTTTGGTAATCAAGCTGTTAAAGCTGCTACTTAAAATCAACAATCCTTATGCCGATTTTTTTACACTAAAGCTGAACTTCAGATAGCAAACAGAAGTGAGTCAAAAGATTTGCACCTTTTACAACTTATAATTGAACCCAACTTGCAAGCCTGCATTATAATATTTCTGCTGAAAAGTTGCGTTCTTGTTGCTCATATTATTGAAGTTTAGCCTCGAAAAAGGAACAATATCTATCCCAAATTGTGGTGTAAAGCTATAGTGCATGCCCACTCTAAAAATACCGTTGTAAATTATTTTTGTGTATACATCGGTGCTTACTGGGGCAATTTCGGCTTCATCGGTAGTAAGGTAAAAACTTTGTTGACGGGTGAGGACACCTAAACCAAGGCCACCTTTAAGGCTTAATCTCCATCTTTTAAGGCCCCATTCATAACCTATTAAAACAGGAACTTCAATATAGCTAAAAGTATTTCTTCCTTTTAAATGGGCTTGATTAGGGTCTTTTACTACTATTTGCTTTTTTAATTCATAATTGGTTTTTGTGGTATCAATGGCTTGATGGTAGGTAGAGTCAATATGGTAATAAAAATTAGTATCAACTACAGTTGTTTGGGTAATATTTACCGGCAATTGCGCAGTATAAAATAAACCTGTTGTTTCATCATAATAGGTAATGGTGGTATCATTACTGGTAACTATACTGTTATATTGCAATGCGTAAAACGAGGTACTGTCCAGCAACCAAGCACTATTGTTATTTATGTTGATCACCAGGCTGTCATAGGGCACCGTGCGTTTAAATTCATCATTATAATTTCTTTTCTCTCCTTGTTGATGAAAATTAAAACCACTCGTTAATGTCCAGTGACCATATTTTAGCTCCACATCAATACCAGCATTTGGCTTTATACTATTGTTTTCTTCTGTTTTTCTTTTGTTTAAATAATCTGCCGTATTTCCATCTTTAGTCATTATGTTTTTGATGCTGTACATAGCGCCACCATATAATGAAAGACTTACACTTGTTTTTGGTTTTTTAGCAGCAACAGGAATAACCTTATCTGTTAAATTTAAAGCGCTAGCTGGGTATATGAGGGCACTTAACGCTTTAGGTGACAGGTAAGCCAAAGGCATTTCCACTTGACTAAAATCAAGTGATTTAGTGTTTGAGGAAGAAGAAGCTAAGGCATAATCTTGGCTTGGGTTAGCAGCATTGTTTGTAGCACTTTCATTGATGGAAAGCGCAGCTGTTGGATTAAACGCTGCGATTGTTTTATCATTGCCTGTTTCATCCATATCTGCATTGCTTAAAACTGGCTCTTTTTGCGCAATTACAGCCTGATCTATCGTGGCATTTTTATTCCTCAAAATAGTATTCGCTTTTGAATTGACAGATGCATTATTTTCAATGGGAGTAGAATTTACTGTTGCATATGTATTTGATTTTTTTTGTGAAGATGCAGTACTTGCTAATACTTTATCATCCTTTACCATAGAATTCTTTTGAATATTGGCTTGCTCATTGGCCTCAACGGCAGCCTCGCTAACATTTACAGTATTTGAATTAGTTTCAACCTTATTTTTAGAAGATTCATCAACTTGTTGAGCAGCTATAAGTTGATCATTGGTTTGGGTAGTTTGAGTAGCAATATCTTTTTTAGTAATAGTATTAACACTATTGTTATAAAGCAATGCTGCCAAACTAATGGTTACTATTGCAATAACAGGTAAAAGCCATTTTTTATACCAGGCAATCACCACTTTTTCTTGTGCATTTTCGTTCAGCTTTTCTTCGAGCTGCTTCCAATACTTCTCCTTTCCATCAAACTGCTGCTCGGCAAGTTTTTTCTTGAAAAGTTTGTTGAAATTTTCCATTGTTAATATATTTTTGAGGTTGAAAACAACCTTGTAATTTTTTCTTTTAAAGTTTCTCTTGCTTGATTCAAGTATCTTTTTGAAGTTCTTTCAGATACCATCAAGTGCTTTGCTATTTCTTCATGATGCATACCTTCAATTTCAAAAAGGTTAAAAACAATGCGCTCATGCTCATCAAGGCCTTCAATTAATTTTAAAATATCTTTTGCTTGTAGGTCTTTTTCGGCACTGTTATAAACGTCATGATTAATGCTTCCGGTCGATTTTAAAGACAAGTCATCTATCTTGGCTTCAAATTCTTTAATTTTTTTATTTTTTCTAAAATCGTCAATTATGGTATTGATGGTGATACGTTTGATCCAATATTCGAAAGGTACTTCTTTGTTATACTTTTCTATTTGTGTAAATGCTTTAAAAAAGGCTTCATTTACCAATGCTGCAGCATCATCATTATTGTTTTTATATTTTCTAGCAATACTCATTAAAGGCTGAAAAAACAAATCGTAAAGCGCATTTTGCGCCTTACGTTCGTTTCTTTTACAAGCTTCTATAAGATTACTAAGTTGTTTCAAAAGTTTGTTTTAAATGTTAAATCAAATTACTTTGTATTGCTAAAATTAAACAAAATTATTCATGTAAAAAAGGGGTAGCTACAATTGCCATAACTACCCCTGTTGGTGGAAAAGAGAGTACTAGTGGTTAACTAACAATTTAACCGTTTGAACTCTTTGGTTGGAGACAACCCTAACCAAATAAGAACCATTGGCAACATCTTGCAAATTAACTGCAACTGCTTTTTGACCTTTGGTTGTATTAATATATTGTGTTTGAATTAGCTTACCTGTGATGTCGATAATTTCTATCATTGCATCACCTGTTACCCAATCAGCATTGAGGCTAAAAATTCCATTACTAGGATTTGGAACAATAGTAATATCAGTCATTTCTTTTTCGCTTGCAAATACACTTAACAATGCATTTGGCTGTGGAGTTCCAGAAACAAGAATACCTACATTGCCTGACATTGCAGCTCTATACACATTTCCTAAAGAATCGATAGTAATGGTATCACAAAAAGTATCGCCACAATTATTTACAGTATCTAAAATAGAAACACAAATTTCGTAGATCCCTGGGTTATTAATTGTAGTAAAAGGTAAAGGATTATTACTGATAAATCCATTGCCAAACGACCAAGTATAAAATAAATTATTGCCTTGTGAAGTATTAACAATGTTGATTAATCCAGCACTGTTAACCTGATTGGTAAAAATCATAAAACCAGCTGTACAATTACCCTGGAATGGGTTGTTATTCCACCAAGCTAAGTCAACGTATTCATTGTTACATGATGTATAAGTACAACCATTTAATGTTGTTGTTAGGCAAACGTTATAAAAACCGCTGGTAGCAAAAATGTGTTGTGGATTTTCAAGGGTTGAAGTGCTTCCATCACCAAAACTCCAGATATAAGTTGCTCCTACAGGATTTGAATTTTGAATATAGGATTGAAAGTATACTTCTCCAGGATTTCCAAATTGATAATTACTGTAAGAATTAAAATTTGAATAGCAATTGCTAAAGGGAGGAAGAATTGGCAATACCGTGCTGTAGCTCGAAACACAGCCAGTGGCATCAGTAATTGTTAAGTTTGCCCAGTTGATCCCTGAATTGTTGTAAAATTGAACACTTGGATTCATGGCATTGCTTGTTGTGCCATCTGAAAACATCCATGAATAGCTAAAAGGAGCTGTTCCAGTAGGATAAGCATAAAAAGTGTATGAATTGTTATTTGTGCTATCTGGCACAGCAGCAACTACTACTGAACAACCTCCAACTGGATTCCCTGGATTGAAATTATAGCAAGTATCTGCATAACAACTTGTATTGGTATATACCAAATAAACACAATACTGTCCGGGTTGTGTTGGATAAATTGATTGACTGTTTTCGCCTGTGCTCCAAGTATAACTTACATTACCAATATAAGAGGGATCAGCACTTGCCATCAAATATACACCTCCAGCGGAATCAAGCATTTCGGCAATGTAGGCGTTGCAGTTGGTGCCAGGGTTATTAATGGTTATACAAGCACTATCAATACATCCAACAGCATCTGTAACAATCAAGCAATAGGTTCCAGGTCCGGTTGTAACTATTGTGTCATTTGTTTCACCTGTTGACCAGTTAAAAGTCAATGGAGGAATACCAGAACCTGTGGCTACAAAAGTATAAGGTCCTGATCCTGATGAGTAAATTGTTGCTTGGCAATTTCCATTAGTTGTATAACTATAACAATTAGTTGCAGTGCATGAATTATTGTAATCAACAGTAACAC
Organism: Bacteroidia bacterium; assembly: GCA_044374175.1. Lineage (GTDB taxonomy): Bacteria > Bacteroidota > Bacteroidia > UBA4408 > UBA4408 > CAIKXD01. The sequence continues at coordinate 8,855 of JBILPB010000126.1, forward strand.
AATATTGACCTGCAATGCCAGGAAAATATTGAGCGTTAGTTGCACCGGCAATGGGAGCTCCATTTAATTGCCATTGATAGGAAATGATGCCAGAAAAAGTACTATCGGTTATGGCATTTAAAGTGTTCATCCCATTGACAATTGTTTGTAAAATATAAGTACTACAATTTGGCCCAACTGTTAAATATATGCAAGCTGTATCAATACATCCATTAGCATCTGTAATGGTTAAGCAATACAAATTAGTTGAATCTGCTACAATTGATTGACTTAATTCACCTGTTGACCAAAGATAAGATAAGGGAGCAACACCAGTGCCTGTTGCTGTTAAAGTATATGGGCCACCTCCAACAACATTTATTCCAGCCTGGCATGTGCCAACACCACTGTATGTAAAACAATCTGTTGCTGAGCAGCCAGCATTATCCATAATTATAACACAATAGGTACCTGGTCCATTCATTACATATTGTGAGTTTGATGAAAATGTAAGACCACCATCCCATGAATAAGTAAATGGAGCAACACCTGTTCCTGAAGCGGCTAATAGGGTCGTTCCTGGTGTTTGAGCTATGGTGGCAGTACAATTATTAATTCCTTGACAATTTTGTGCATTCACTGTAATTGTTGAATTGCCCGAAATCCCTTGAGAATAGTTATAAACCTGCGTTGGAGCGCAAGTACTTAATTGTATATATCCATTGGCATAAGCAAACAATCCTGAATCTGGCATTTGAATATAACTTGGGAAGCAATAATTGTAAGGCAATTGAATATTCACTAAAGTGTCAGTCATAGTATTAGCTACACCATTACTATAATAAGTTAGATTGGCAACAATGGGCCCATTAGGCTGTGGCCCGGTAATATTTACACAAACTTCCACATTATAACCTTGCGCAAAGGCTGCAGCACCTGTGAGAAGAGCGAAGGCTAAGTTGATTAATTTTTTCATGGCGAAATAGTATTGATTTTGACTGATAAACGTAGGCTTGTAAATTAAAGGGACAATAATTTTATTTTTTTTCTAAAATATTTTTCAAAAAAAAACAGGTGCAAAATGAACCTGTTTTTTTTT
>JBILPB010000127.1:0-9925 GCA_044374175.1 Bacteroidia bacterium
AAAAGAAAAATACAAGTCTATCAAAATTGATTGAATCATATTTAGGTTTGTTGGTCGACCCCAATGAAAAACAAGAAGTAACCCCATTGGTTAAAAGTTTATCTGGAGTAATTGATTTACCTGAAGGCTATGACAATAAAACAAACTATAGGAAACATATCCTAAACAAGTACTCTAAATAGAAGCCAAATGGACAAAGTATTTGTAGACACCGATATATGTATTGACTTGCTTTCTGGACGAATGCCATTCAACAAATCTGCTGAATTGTTGTTTTCGCAAGCAGACACAGGAAAAATTAAGATTTGTGTATCGTCACTTTCGTTTTTAAATATTGACTATGTATTGCTTTCACAATACTCGACAACCCATTCAAGACAGATAATTGCAAAATTTAAAACCTTGGTTCAAGTGTTATCAGTTGACAGCAAAACAATTGATTTAGCAATTGCTTCTGACTTTAAAGACTTTGAAGATGCAATACAATATTCTTGTGCTTTAGAACATAATTTGACAACTATTATCACGAGGAATTTAAAAGACTATAAAAAAGCTACTATAAAAGTTTTGACACCAGAAACATTTTTAACGAAACCATAACGCCTATGCCGTCTTCATATAGCGGCATTTAATGCGATAGCAGCTGGTTCAGCGTAAATTTGGAAGTACGTATTTCTTTTATAAATTTACAATAGGTTTGCAGTTTAGTGCTTTGGTACAGCGACTATCGCTTGCATGCAAGCAGGATGGACCTACCATTAAGCGTTAAGATGCATACTATTATGCTTGCAAAAAATACAATGCTAAATTAAAACAGCAGTGCCAGGCTCACCGCGCTAAGTGGTAGCTAGCTTCAACTAAGCGAAGCGTCTCATGAACTCCTTTAAAAAAATCAATTAAGTGGTGAATAATCCTTGCCGCGGGTTTAGTGCTTTATTTTTAGCTTAGCTTTTATTTGCAAATTAGCTTCAAATTAGCGGCAGCATTTTAAATTTGCTGCCGAATTATAGTTTTTATATATTTGTAAAAAAAAAATAAGATAAAATCGCAACAGACAAACTAAATATAGACCAATTTAAGAGCTATTTTAGAAGTAGAGACAGCTTTCAAACAAGTGATATTCTTGCATTTTACAAAAAGAACGAATTAAACATTACACAAACTGCTGTAAATTGGAGAGTGTATTCCTTAGTTCAAATGGGCATACTCAACCGCATTGGGAGAGGAAAATTCATTATTGGAGAAGGGAAAAATTTCATTCCTGAAATTTCACCAAAAATGAAAGCCATTAATAGTAAACTTAAAAAGGAATTTCCCTACTTGAAAATTTGCATTTGGAATACCTCTGCTCTCAATGAGTTTATGGTACATCAACCAGGACGGTTTTATTTGCTTATTGAAGTTGAAAAAGAAGCAACCCAACCTATATTCTATTTTTTGAAGGAAGCAAAATATTCCGTTTTTATTGACCCCACAAGTGATCTATTAGAAAAATATTTGCCAAGTGAAAAGGAATCTTTGATTATAAGGTCGCTTGTTTCTGAAGCGCCAATTCAAAATGTAGAAGGAATTAATACTGCGTCATTAGAAAAAATGTTGGTTGATGTTTTTTGCGATGATGTAATTTTTTCGGCACAGCAAGGGAACGAAATGCGAACTCTTTTTAAAGAAGCGTTAAATAAATATTCGGTTAATGAAAACAGGATGCTCCGTTATGCAGACAGAAGAAGAAAAAAAGAAAGCTTAAATAATTACTTAAGCTCAATCCAATAGCTATCATAATTAGAATTTTTAATTTTCATATGGGCGGCTCCTTGCTGGCCTAAATATTAAACAACCAACTATACTATTAAAGAATTTCATTTTCTAAAAAAAAAAACATTTGGAAGCCAGCAAGGCCAGGCTCTCCGCGCTACGTGGTAGCTAGCTTCGATCCTTGCCGCGGGGGATACTCATTATTTAATTTATTCTATATTTGAAACTTTATACTTGTGTAATTAATAAGATTTGGATGATTACTGTAACTTGTGCAATTATTTTAAAAAATGATAAAATTCTCGTGACTCAAAGAAGTGGAAAAATGAAATTGCCTCTAAAATGGGAATTTCCTGGGGGAAAACTTGAAATAGGAGAGAGTGAAGCAGATTGTGTTGTTAGAGAGGTTAGAGAAGAATTGGGAATTGAAATAGAAGTTGTTGAAAGGCTATCCAATAATGTACATGATTATGGATCATTTTGTATTAATTTAATTCCGTTTATTTCAAAATACCAAAGAGGTGATATTCATTTGAAAGAACATGCCAATTATAAATGGTTAACCAAGAATGAGCTATCAGCCTTAGATTGGGCTGAAGCCGATATTCCAATAGTTTTCGAACTTTTAAATAAAGAATTATGAATCAGGGCATTTATGAAGAGTTAGTAACTCAGCTAGTAGCTAAAAAAATTGAGGAACTTGAGTATGATAAATTTTATATAAAGAAAAGTATAATCGATAAAGAAGAAGCATCAAATATCTTAGCACAACATATTTCTAAAACTGTTAAACATGCATTAACTCTAGTAAAAGGGGAAAATGCGCTAGAAATACAAATTAATATCGCCAATAAAATTGTTAGGTTTTTAAAAGAAGAACTACAGAATCAGGAGTTTGATGATGACTTAATTGAAATTGAAGGAAAAATTTTAAAGGCGGTTTTCTTAAAGGTAGATGCTCACTTCTCAGATTTAAATTTGCATTTAAAAGAAATAACTCCATACACAAGGTTGTCACATAGTGAATTGTTTACAGGAGGCAATGTAGGTTTATCCCTTGAAAGTGAATTGAAAAAGGAAATTCTTTCAGCAGATAGAATAGACCTCTTGGTTTCTTTCATTAAGTGGAAAGGAATAATTATTTTGGAGAAAGAATTACGTGAATTTACTAAAAGAGGTGGACGATTGAGGGTAATTTCTACAACTTACATGGGGGCTTCTGATTATAAAGCAATTCAATTGCTATCAACATTAGATAACTCTGAAGTTAAAATTTCATACAATACTGGGAATGAAAGATTGCATGCAAAAGCATATTTATTTTATCGAAATACGGGTTTTCACACAGCCTATATAGGGTCTTCTAATTTTTCTCGTTCAGCTCTCACCGATGGCTTAGAGTGGAATATTAAAGTTACTACAAAAGAGGTCAGTCATATCATAGATAAATTTCAAAAAACATTTGAAGTTTATTGGCAAAATAGTGAGTTTGAAAAATTCAATGAAGAGCTTCATTCTGTAAAGTTGATTGAAGCATTAAAACAAGGTAAAAATTCAAAGGAGTCTTCAAATACAATTGCTTACTTTGATATTAAGCCTTATGCTTTTCAATTAGAAATTCTTGAAAAGTTAGAGGTTGAAAGGGCAATACATAACAGATTTAAAAACTTATTGGTTGCTGCCACTGGAACAGGTAAGACAGTTATATCAGCATTTGATTATAAGAATTACAGAGAAAAATTTAGGAGTTCAAAATTACTTTTTATTGCACATCGAAAAGAAATTTTAATACAAGCAAGAGCAACATTTCAAGCTATTTTAAAGGACAATAATTTTGGAGAATTATGGGTTGATGGATTGATTCCCTCTAATTATGAGTATGTTTTTGCCTCTGTGCAAAGTTTAACAAATCAAATAAACAGTTTAAATTTAAGTGAATCTTATTATGATTTTATCATAATTGACGAAGTACATCATATTGCAGCAAATTCCTATCGTCCTTTTTTAAATTATTTTAAACCAAAAGTATTGTTGGGTTTGACAGCTACTCCGGAAAGGATGGACAATGCTAATATACTCGATGACTTTTGCAACTGCATAGCCGCAGAAATTAGACTGCCAGAAGCTTTAAATAAAAAATTGCTTTGTCCATTTCAATATTTTGGAATTGCTGATAGTATTGATTTATCAAATGTAAGATGGGAAAAGGGGCGTTATGTTGCAAGTGAACTAACAAGTGTTTACACTGCAAATGATAGAAGAGTTGGCGAAATAATAAATAATTTGAATAAGTATGTAAGAGATATCAATGATGTGAGAGCACTGGGTTTTTGTGCAACAATGGAACATGCTAAATTTATGGCTAAAAAATTTCTATCAGCTGGTTTAAAATCGGATTATTTGACTAGTGAAAATAATAAAAATAGAGATTCTATTAGATCACAACTAATAAAGAAAGAAATTAATTATTTATTTGTAGTTGATATTTTTAATGAAGGTGTTGACATACCAGAAATTGACACAGTCTTGTTTCTTAGGCCTACAGAAAGTTTGACGATATTTCTTCAGCAACTTGGAAGAGGCTTGAGGTTGGCAGATAATAAAGAATGTTTAACAGTTTTGGATTTTGTTGGAAATGCCAGGGAGGAGTATGATTTTGAAAATAAATTTCGAGCATTAATAGGTAAATCTTCAACATCAGTTCAAAAAGAAATAGAGGATAACTTTCCACATTTGCCGCTTGGGTGTTCTATTATTTTAGAGAAAAAGGTTAAAGAAACGATACTTAAAAATATTATAGCAGCAACAAAGCTCAATCGAAATCAACTGATTCAGAAAATAAGAAATTTTGAACATCAAACCCAATTGCCGCTGAGTCTCAAGAATTTTTTAAACATTAATAATATCCCAATTCAGGCTATTTATAAAAGAGATTGTTGGAAAAGATTGTGTCAATTGGCAGGTAAATTGGAAGAGTTTGAAAATTTAAATGAAAGTAGAATTTTAGGAGCTATTAAAAAAAAGTGGTTGTCTACTTCCTCGATAAGTTACTTTCAGTTTATTTTAAAATTGATAAATGATAGTTTTGAATTTGATTATAATAGTTTTAATGAGCTTGAAAAATCTATGCTCTTAATGTTACATTATGATATTTGGCAGAAAGTTGGAGAATTTGAAACAATTGAGCGAAGTATTAAAGAAATCGGAAAAAATAGAATTCTTGTAGACGAGTTAAAAGAAGTTTTAGAAATTCTTATTGACCAAGTTAGTTTTAAGGAATTAGAAATAGATTTACCATATCAACAGCCTCTAAAAGTTCATGCTAGATATACGAGAGATCAAATTCTTGTAGCTTTTAAAATGAACACCTTTGAAAAAGTTTCATCAAACAGAATAGGTGTTGGAGTTGCAGAAAATAAAGAGCTAAAGACAGAATTGTTATTCATCGATTTGATAAAATCTGAGGAAGATTTTTCACCAACAACTATGTACAATGATTATGCAGTTAATGAAATTTTATTTCATTGGCAAAGTCAAAATGCAACAAGGCCAGATATAGGCAAAGGGTTAACTTACATAAACCATAAAAAAGAAGAGAAATTAATTTTACTTTTTATAAGAGAAAAATCAATTGATGAATATGGAAATACGATTGGTTATGTTTTCATTGGACTTGCAGATTTTGTTGATTATTACGGATCTAAGCCGATGAATATAAATTGGAGATTAGAAGAACCATTGCCGAATTATTTGTGGAAAGAATCAGCAAAAATGGCTGTGGGTTAATGATTCCACCTGAACAAATTTTGAGCAACAAAATCTCAAAAATAAATGTGCCAATGATCGCTATTACACAAAAGATTTTGGCATAGGATACTCTATTGAAAATCATGAAAATATGGGAGGGTTACGAAGGTTTTACATTACTTACTTAAAATCCGAAATAGTGCCTCGCATTTCTTCAGAAAACATTTCCGAAATAATGTCTCGGAAATCTGAAAATGTAATAAAGCATGCGGTTTTATTAGAAAGTCATACTTGATATTTCATTAGGTCTTTGAGTCGAAGAAGATTGATACTACAGTTAGGCTTAATGTAAATTTTTAGCCTGTAAGATTACGAAAACACCGTTTTCGCAATCTATTGGTTGGTCTCACTTTCTGTATCTAATGAGAATAGAAAAAGAACGCAAATTTTATAAGATAGAATTAGAAGCCAATAACGGGCGTGTAAGTTAACTTTCGCTACAAATAAAAAACTCTGCACCATCTCTGCAACCTTTACTTTTTAATTTTATTATCCATATTTTGTTGTAAGATTGCAGTATGCTTTATTAAGTAGCCAAGATCTAAAAAAACATTATCAACCAAACTAAAAAAAAATTATGAAAAAATTTATGATTGACATTCATTTATCGGGTATTGATGATGAAACCAGAATGCGATTATTACCCAAAGAACAAGAAATGATAAAAGCCTGGGAAGATGAAGGTATTCTTTTAGCCAGTTATATTAAAAGCGAAACCCCCGGAATTTATTTGGTGTTAATGGCCGAAGATAAAGTTGATGCGGATAAAAAATTGTCGACATTGCCGTATTACCCTTACATGAAGATTGAGATGATTGGGTTGAGATGAAGATTTCAATGTGCCAATTTTTCAATGTGCCAATTTACCAATTGAGCAATGTGCCAATTTGAATGCTCAAGGTTTCCACTGTCATCGTGAAACAGCTAACGAAAGCAAGAATACAGAACGAAGCTTCGCTGTTGAAACGATCCCACCACTTTGAGCACAATACCCATTAACATGGCCTTCGAATGCTTATGATGTGGTGTGTCATCGTGAAACAGCCAACGAGAGTAATAATACAGAACATTGCTTCGCTGTTGAAACGATCCCACCACTTTGAGCACAATGCCCATGAGCATGCACTTTTTATTTGGAAACGAAGGATATAAATTAAACCTTTACGCACAATTAAAGTCATAGCTTTATGAAAAAAATACTACTCTCATTTATAATAGTACTGCTCACTCATGCAATGTACGCCCAACCCTCCAATACCAACATCAGTAACAGCAACATCTTTGATGGCGAACCTTATTTGATTATTAATTCCACAAACAACCAAAATTTAGTAACAGCCTGGATGGGCATGAAGTTTACCAATGGCTTGTTCAGAATTGCCATTAAAACACGTGCCAGCTTTGATGGCGGTGCTACGTGGAGTGCTGTAAATACTTTGCCTCACATGGGTACTGCTTATGGTTCTGCCGATCCAAGTATGGCTTTTGATGCCAATGGTTATTTGTATTTGTCCTATATTGATTACAAACAAAATCCTGATAGTGGAGGTATTTATGTAGCACGCTCAGCCGATGGCGGCCTCAATTGGGATGCTCCAAGCAAAGCATTTGATATGTATGATGTGGCCAATAAAAGACCCATTGATAGACCTTGGCTTGTGGTTGATAAATCATCAACGGCCAATGCAGGAACATTATATATTACCACCAAGCCGGCACCCTGGATTGCGCCTCCCAACAGACCTTACTATAAAGTTTCGAGCGATAGTGGTTACACTTGGACAAGCATTGCCAACTTAGATGGCACGGGATATCTTACAGGAAATAGCGTTGCTGCACCCATGGCTGCGCCTGTTACAACCATTGATGGCAAGTTTTGCGCCATCTATCCCAGTTATGTGGCTTCGCAAAATATATTGCCTTGTTACTATTTTGCAAGCTCAATTAATCAAGGGCAAAGTTTTAATTATAATTTGATGTATGCCACAGCACCAGCGGGTGCCGATACGAATTTGAAAAGTGGATATCAACTGATTGCGCATCCAAGCGATGCCAATAAATTATATTTTGTGGGACCTGTTTCTCAAAATCAGGATGCTGATATTAAGGCGCTCAATAGCACTGATGGTGGACAAACCTGGAGTGGACCTGTGCGTGTAAATGATGATCCATTGGGTAATGGAAAATCGCAAGATATGGTGTGGGCCGCCTACAATGAACAAGGCCATATTGCTACCGTGTGGCGCGACAGAAGAAATGATGCAGCCACTGGTTTTTGGAATGTAGGTTATGATTTTTATTATGCCATAAGTGATGACAATGGACAAACATTTTCTGTTAATCAGGCCATGTCTAATCAATTTATTCCTTTCGATTCTATTTTGGCCGAAAATGGGAATGATTTTTTAAGTGCCGCATATAGTGGTGACACCTTATACACTGTGTGGGGCGATACACGCAGTGGCAGATTAAATATTTGGTTTGCCAAAACGATTGCTAGTACCAATACCACCGTTGATGTGAGTCTTTTAAATGAAGATAATAAACTTTTTCAGATGGCTCCGAACCCTGCAGAGGAGCAATTGAATATTACTTTAAAAAAAGAAATAAAGTCAACACTGATTGAAATTTATAATTTGCAAGGGCAAGTAGTTTACAAAATGAATACATCAGATTCGCAAAACAGGATTGACGTTTCACACTTAAAAACCGGAACCTATTTAATAAAAGTAGGTAATGAAGTGCAGCGTTTTGTGGTGGAATAATTTAATTGGCGGATGCATAAGTTGAAGCCATTGAGCGGCTTCGCCATCTGATTTCTGATTCCTTAGCTAATTAAAATTTGCGTTAGCGATTGCAGCGGTTATCCTTTTTAAAAGGCTTCAGCCTTTTAAAAAGATAAAAGCGAAAAGCGCGCCCTTGCCTGGGCAAGGAAACGCCCAAAAAACTTTGGTATCACAACAATCATAAGCTAATCAGCTAATTCGCTAATCAGCTAATTATTTTGTTAGTAAATCGCTAAAAATACAGCTAAATAAAATCTTAAATTCGCAGCCAAAATTTACAACTGTATGCCTAAAGATACTTCTATAAAATCGGTTTTAATTATTGGTAGCGGCCCCATTGTTATTGGGCAAGCCTGCGAGTTTGATTATAGCGGCTCGCAAGCAGCACGCTCGCTTAAAGAAGAAGGCATTGAGGTGAGTTTAATTAACAGCAACCCAGCCACCATTATGACCGACAAGGTAACGGCCGACCATATTTACCTGTTGCCATTGACTGTGCAAAGCCTGATAAAAATTTTAACTGAGCGCAAAATAGATGCAGTTTTACCTACCATGGGCGGACAAACAGCCCTGAACCTCTGCATTAAGGCCGATGAAATGGGCATTTGGAAAAAGTATGGGGTACGCATTATTGGTGTTGATATTGCTGCCATTGAAATTACAGAAAACCGCGAGGAGTTTAGAAAATTAATGCTAAGAATAGGTGTTGGCGTGGCGCCGAGCGAAACGGCTAACTCTTTTTTAGAAGGTAAAGAAATTGCCCAACGTATTGGATTTCCGCTGGTAATAAGACCTTCGTACACCTTAGCTGGAACAGGTGCTTCGTTTGTGCACACCAAAGAAGAGTTTGAGCAAAAATTAACGCGCGGCTTGCACGCATCGCCCATACATGAGGTGTTGATTGATAAAGCGGTGTTGGGATGGAAAGAATATGAACTTGAATTATTACGCGATGCTAATGATAATGTAGCCATTATTTGCAGTATTGAGAATTTTGACCCCATGGGCATACATACTGGTGACAGTATTACGGTTGCGCCAGCACAAACTTTGAGCGATGTTACTTACCAGAAAATGCGCACCATGGCTATTTTAATGATGCGCTCTATTGGTAATTTTGCGGGTGGGTGTAATGTGCAGTTTGCGGTGAGTCCGGATAATGCTGAAGATATTATTGCAATTGAGATTAATCCGCGTGTGTCGCGCTCATCGGCCTTGGCCAGCAAAGCAACAGGTTATCCGATTGCGCGTATTGCCGCTAAATTAGCTATAGGTTATCATTTAGATGAATTAAAAAATCAGATTACACAAAGTACTTCGGCCTATTTTGAGCCTACGTTGGACTACGTAATTGTAAAAATACCGCGCTGGAATTTTGATAAGTTTAAAGGCAGCGATCGCCAATTGGGTTTACAAATGAAATCGGTAGGTGAGGTGATGGCTATTGGCCGTTCGTTTCAGGAGGCGTTGCAAAAAGCTTGTCAGAGTTTAGAAATAAAGCGCAATGGTTTAGGTGCCGATGGGCGCGAGTTGCGCGACCAAAATGAAATTTTATATAGTTTAGAAAAACCAAGTTG
>JBILPB010000128.1:0-9874 GCA_044374175.1 Bacteroidia bacterium
GTTCCAACTCGCCACTCAATAATATTTTGTACATATATTCATGTGGAAAGTAACGCTCTCCTTTATCATCAGCATCTTTCCAAATTTTATGAATATGTTTTTGCAAGCGTCTAAATGCTTCTTCCTCGGGAATGCAGGTATCAGTAACACGGTTGTAATGATTTTCCAATAAATCCCATTCTTCTTGAGGCGATAAGTCGCGGTAATTAGGCACACGCTTGTAATGACTGTGAGCCACTAAATTCATGATATCTTCTTCTAAGTTAGCGCCTGTGCAACTAATAATATCTACTTTTCCTTGGCGAATCATTTCGGCTAATGATTTGCCTAACTCTGCTGTGCTCATGGCGCCAGCAAGTGTAACCATCATTTTTCCACCTTCGGTAAGATGGGTTTCATAACCTTTGGCGGCATCAACAAGTGCAGCGGAGTTAAAGTGTAAAAAATTATTTTCAATAAACTGAGATACTGGTCCTTTATTAGTCATATAAATTAATGTTTTAGGTGGCAAAGGTAGTTTAATACTTTTTTTGTCCAAAAATTTGATTTCTTATTGTACAATTGCTTTTAAAAAGCCCTTTTTACAGCGCTCTACAAATGCAATGTCTTTGTTAAGTCTATGTTAAATATTTAAGCAAACAAGATGAGCACAAAAAAAGATTATATTTGCATGTTTTTAAAAAAAATTAAACTAAAAAAAGATGAAAAGAATTTTATTTACTATTGTATCGCTTACCCTTTTAAATCAGTTTTCTTTTGCACAATGTTCTGAAGTTTTTATTTCTAAATACATGAGAGGAAAAGGACACACAAAGGGTGTTGAATTTTATAACCCCACCGCAAATCCAATTAATTTAACTGCAGGAATGTATTCCATTGAAAGATACAAATCAGCAGGTACTCCAGGTGTTATTGATAATTTAAGAGATGACTCATTGTATTTAAGAGGTACGATTCCTGCCTATGGTTCATTTGTTTTGGTAAACGGACAAGATTCTGCTAACTCTGGACCAACTAGCCCCCAGCCAAACCCTGATTTCCAAGCGGTGGCTGATCAGTTAGACTTACAATATGGAACATATGGTTCTACAGTAGGCCAACCAATGTATTTCAAAGGAAACGATTGTTTAGTTTTGAGAAAAAACGGCAACATCATTGATGTATTTGGTGAAGTTAATGCTACAGTAACAACTGCTTGGAGTACTATTGCGCCATACAGAGGTGCTTCTGGTCAAGGTAAATGGATCACAACAGGATTTTTGATGGCACGAAAAGCCTCAATTAAAGATGGTAGATTGCCTGCAGTAACAAATGATTTGAGTTCATTCACAGAATTCAACCCTTTGGAACAATGGGATACTATTCCTCAATTGCCTGCTACTGCAACCAATTTAGATAGTTTAGATTTATTTGCATTGTTTGGCTCACATAATTGTGATTGTGCAACCTCTGGTTTCAATGAAAAAATGGCTCCAAGAGCTGCTTCAATATTTCCAAATCCTGCTAATGCAATTATGGTTTTAAGTTCAACAGAAAATTTTAAACATATTGAAATGTATAATAGTGTTGGCGCTTTAGTAAGCACATTGGATTTTTTAAATAGCAACAATATTCAAATTGATACCAAGCAATTTCCAAAAGGAATTTACTTTTTGAAATCAACAACCACCAAAGGCAATGTATTAAACAACAAGGTTGTTTTTGAATAGATTTATCTTACAAATTATTTTATAGTTAACCTTATTTAAATGAGTAGCACGATAAAATTTCGGGTGTTTCTTTTATTGATACTTACCCATTTAATGAGTTTGAGTTTTGCTCAAACCTATGAAATTAATGGTACGGTAAAGGATTCGGAAACACTTGAAACTTTAGTTGGCGTTAGCATAGTATATGCTACAAATAAAGGTGTTGCCTCAGACTTAGATGGTAATTTTAAACTAACTCTTCCTGCTGGTTCAAATAAAATCACAGCTTCGTTTGTTGGTTATGAAAGTCAGACCATTGAAATAAATGTAAATAAAGCTGATTTAACAGTAGCTTTTAAATTGAAAAGTAAAACCAATTTAAAAGAAATTGAAATTACTGCCGATGTAGCAAAAAACAGAGAAACACCGGTAGCATTTTCTACCATTTCTGCCAAACAATTACAGCAGGAATTAGGCACGAGAGATTTGCCTATGGTGTTAAATTCAACACCTGGCGTATACGCTACTGAAAGTGGTGGCGGTAGCGGAGATGCACGAATAAATGTTAGAGGTTTTGACCAAAGAAATGTGGCAGTTATGATTGATGGCGTTCCATTTAACGATATGGAAAATGGTGCTGTATATTGGAGTAATTGGGAAGGTTTAGGTGATGTGACTGGTAACATGCAGGTGCAAAGAGGCTTAGGGGCTTCTAAATTAGCATTACCATCGGTTGGTGGCACCATCAATGTACTTACCAAAGGTATTGATGAAAGAAGAGGTGGCATGGTTAAACAAGAAGTTGGAAACAACAACTCTTTGAAAACATCTGTTGCCTATAACTCTGGTGTTTTAAATAATGCCTTAGGTGTTACTGTGGCATTTTCTAAACGTACAGGTGATGGCTGGGTTGATCGAACATGGATAAAATCCTATTCCTATTTTCTTAAATTACAAAAAAGGTTTGAAAATCATTTGGTGAGTATTTCAATGAATGGAGCAAATCAGTCACATGCCCAAAGAACAAACCAATATAGCATGGCGGTTTACGATACTGACTATGCTTTAAAAAATGGTATGTCAAAGGGTTTTATAGACAGTTTGTCTCTCTTAGACAATAGTTTAAATAAGGGATTGAAATATAATAGACAGTGGGGCACATTTACCGATACTGAAGGAAAAGAGTTTGTAGTGAATGAAAAAATAAATTTTTATACCAAGCCCGTTTTTTCTGTTTCTGATTTTTATGAAGTTAATAATAAATTAACACTTTCTAATGTTGCCTATCTTTCTATAGGCACCGGTGGTGGAACCACCATGCAAAACATACCATCAGCTGGCACAGATTCTCTTACAGGCCAATATAATTACAAACCAGCTTACGATGCAAACGTAGCATCTGGAATTGCAAGCACGTATTCTAGAGCCAGTTATAATAATCACTTTTGGTATGGTTTGTTAAGTTCAATGAACTATAAAATAAGCGAAAAATTAAGTTTTCAATTAGGTGCGGATTTAAGGAGTTATAGAGGTGGGCATTATCAAACACCTTACGATTTTATTGGTGGTACCTATATTAATGATGTTACAAACAAAAACCAACCTAATGGCCTAAACAATGAAGAATTTCAAATAAGAAAAATTGGTGAAAAAGTTGGTTACAATTATGATGGTATTGTAAAATGGGGTGGTGGCTTTACGCAATTAGAATATAAAAAAGATAAATTTAGTACTTTCATCAATGTTACCTCATCGTTGAGTAGCTATCAAAGGATAGATTATTTTGCAAAACGCGATTTAGTTTTAGCAGATACCACCTATTTATTAGCTTTAGGATATGCCGATACCATTACTAGAAATGGTCAGAAATATAATTTTACATCCGCAGAAACAAGAGATGCCACTACTGAGGTTAAAAAATTCTTAGGCTATACATTTAAAACGGGTGGAAATTATAACATAAATGATAACCATAATGTATTTATTAATTTGGGCTATATGAAATTAGCACCAAAGTTTAATAATGTATTTGATAGAAATAACAGACTATTTAGTGATGTAGATTATCAATATGTGAAAGCTATTGAAGGAGGTTATGGTTACAGAACAAAAAAATTAAACGTTAATTTGAATGCATATTATACCATCTGGAAAAACAGACCCCCAGATTTTACGCCATCTAAAACGATTGAAGATCCTGTGCTAGGCACAACGGTGCTTTACTATAATATTAATGGCCTTGATGCATTGCATAAAGGGATTGAAATAGATGGACTATTTAAGTTTACAAAAAAATGGAGTTTAAACGCTGTTGTTTCTATAGGAGATTGGGTTTATACATCTAAAAGAGATTATAATATTTTAGATGTAAATGGAAATCCTGCAATTAATCCGGACACCTATAAACCTTTTGACACACAATCATTCTCTGCCGTTGGGGTGCATGTTGGAAATGCTGCACAAATTCAATACTCAAGCACTTTAAATTTTGAACCAACAAAAAATATTTTCATTAAAGCGCGTTACACCTATTTTGATAAAAACTATGCTTCATTTGATCCAACAACGCTTGGAGGTATAAATGCTGATAGAGAAAGTTGGAAACTACCTGCTTACGGGATGTTGGATGCTTTTGCTGGTTACACCTTTAAAATATACAAAGAAATTAAAATGAGCCTTGGTGCAAGTGTAACCAATGTTTTAAATGCAGTGTATCTCACAGACGCTCAAAATAATGGCCTAAGCACTAGGAATATTTCAGGAAATAAACCAATTGGCGATCGTTTTAATGCAGAGTCAGCTGCAGTATTTTTTGGACAGGGAAGAAGATATAATACAACAATAAAAATAATGTTTTAATAATGAACAATACAAACATTAAATACACCTTGCCCCTATTGTTTTTTGCGATTTTTAATTTATTAAGTTGTAAGAAAGACAGCAGCCTTGAACAAAAAAGTGTATTGCCCAACAATGCTTTAACAAAAAGTCAAGCTCAACCAACTGCTAATTTTACAACTGATGTTCAAAGTTACTATATTGATAATGCTATCAATTTTAAAAATACAACAGCTAGTCCTACTTTAGAGGTTTCTTATGAATGGTATGAAATTTATAACAATACCACTGTTTTAATAGCAACAACAAAGGAAATTGAAGCTAGAACATATAGCACTCCAAAAACTGTAACGCTCAAATTAATTGCCACCAACAAATTTGGAACTGACACTTTTTTGAAGGAAATTAAAATAAATGACAAGCCTAAGAGTGCTTATATTACAGCTATTTCGCTCGATTCGGTGAACTACATTAATCCACTTACCTCCACCAATTGGAATGCGAGTGGAGGACCCAATGTTTTTTACCGATTTTACGACCTAAATCAAGTATGGATAGATTCAACAATCAGAAGTGCTAACAATAATTTATATGGTTGGGCTTCTGCATTTAATGCAACACAAAGTGAATTACTTCTGTTAAGCAATGTCACAACTACCCCTATATCTTGGTATTATCCCAGTGCATTAAAATATATACAGTTCTCAAAAATGCTGGAACCTACTACCTTAAAGATTTACAATAAAAATCCTATTAATGGCAATGAAATAATTGCAACCATTCCATTTACTTTTATTGACTACTTTAGAGCTAATGGAAACACCACTGATAATTCAATTGTTAAGTTGAGAACAACTGATGGGACAACGGTTATAACCATAAAAATTAAATATAATACTTGAGAATGATATTTAATAAACTGATAATGAACCGACTCATAGTGCTTTTGTGCTTGCTCCTTTTTAATGGGAAAACTTTTAGTCAAACAGATAGCTTAAATAAACCTGTAAAAAAACAAACATTTTTTGTTTCAGCAGGCATTTCAATGCCAATTTCCACTGGCTTTGCAAGCAGGGCTGATGGTTATGCAAAAAATGGTTTCACAACAATTTCAACTTACAGTAATCAGTTTTATAAAATGTTGGAATTTTCTATTAGTCATGTTTTTATGGTTAACAAGATAAATACAAGTGACCTTGCCAACAATTTAAAAACTACAATTGAATCGCAAGTAAATAACAAGCTTAATTACACTTCTGCCAAAAGCAGCGATTGGATAAACAATGCCCTGGTTGGAGGTATAGGTATTAGAAAAGCACTGAACCAAAATGGAAAATTAGTGGCATTTGCAAATATACAAGCTGGTATAGCCTATGTATTTTCACCAAGTACTGAAACATTTATTCAAATAGATCAATTGTTTTATTCTACCAGAGTAAAAAGAACTAAAAATTTTGCTCCCGCATTTGGTGGAAATATTGGAATTAACTATATATTTACACCAAAGACAGGAATTATTTTCAACACTAACTTTAGTAATATAAACTTGAATGGTAACAATTTAGAAGTAACTGAAATTGGAAACAATTCCTACGAAAGTAAAATGTATTATTTTGAGCAAAAAATATCGAGCCTAAATTTTAGTTTGGGTATTAGCACACACTTTTAAAAATAAATTAATTCGAAACATAAAATATTAAAAATGAAAAAAATTCTTTTAGGGCTTAGTCTTTTAATTTTAATTAGCCTAAGTACCAATGCTCAAGTTGCCATTCCAATGCCAAATTTTGGCTTTTCAGTGAGTGGTGTAAATTTTCCAAACTGTGCTATTCCCAGTGGTTTTACCTATAATGTATTTGCTGGAGGAGAAATATACAATACTTCTACTTCTGGTGGTGCTAACTTTCCAGCATTAAAATTGGCTTCAACTGGACATTTTGCACAAATACAAACAGCAACAGCACCAGGCACAATCACTTATTCCATAAGAGGCAATAGCAGCGTAAGCAGTTGGGATGGTACTTTTAATGTACAACAATCTGTAGATGGAATAGATTTCTCCACCCTTCCGGTTTTGAAAACATATTCAGGTTCTGCAGCCATGCCTATTACTGGTAACTTTGTTGTTGAAACAGTAACCCCTGACCAAAGTGCAAGATATATTAGATGGTTTTATACCAACAAAATTGCTAATTCAAATGTCGCCCTTGATGATATTAGTATAGCTGCACCTGCAGTTAGTGCAGGTCCAAATTTAGTGGTAACTTATAATTCTGCGACATTGATAAACAACCAAACTATAAATTTTAATTCAGCTCCAGGGGTAACATTACCTGTAACACTAACTTTAAGCAATTATGCTAATACTAATGACTTGAATATAAATGCTACAACTGCTGTTTCAGGAAATTTTGCTTCTGATTACACCATTACAAATACTTTACCTTTCAGTATTGCATCCTCTGTTGGAGGAACAAACAACACACAGTTAATTATAAACTTTACTCCTCCAGTTGTTGGCACAAGAGACGCTATTTTAACTATTTCCAGCAATGATTTAAGCTTTCCTTCATTTGTGGTTAACTTAAACGGAATAGGCGGTACCATAGCAAGCGAGCCATTTGTTACGCTTAGCAATTTAACATTTAGCGGTGCAAGTAATTATAATAAATCATATCGTTTAAAAGGATCGTTTACCAGTTCGGGTGCAGCTGATGGTTATTTAATTGTTAAAAAAATTGGCAGTGCACCTGCTACACTTCCAACAGATGGAAAAGCCTATTTAAGAGGTGATACAGTTGGAACAGATAAAGTTATTGGAACAATTACAAGTACTGATTTTGTGGCCAATAATATTGTTGCCAGCACAAACTATTATTTTACAATATACCCCTATAATGGATCTGGTACTTTTACAAACTATGGTCAAGGATTGGCTTTAACTGGAAATGTAACCTCAGCTGCAAGTATGGTTCCGGCCAATGAATACAATGCTATAAACACCGCAAATGCCAGCTTTATTAGCGATTTAACTTCTGTAATTGATATTGCAGGAAGAACAAAAATATACTATAGCAACTATGGTGGCACTATGATGAAATTGTTTGCTGCAACTGATACTTTTGCTGGTAAAAAAGTTGCCACCTGTGCTTATAGTGGAGATAAATTTATTTATTCAGAACCAATTGCTTGGGGATATTTTAGCAGAGAACACAGTTATTGCCATAACTGGATGCCAACTAACCCTGCCGATGGCTCTGGTTCTTCTCCAAACAATGTAGAAAGACCTGAATACAATGATCAACATCATTTATTTCCAACAAATCAGGATGATGTTAATGCCATTAGGAGCAACAATCCTTTAGGAGTTGTAGTTACCACCGAAGGTAGTTTTCTAGACGGCAAGGTTGGACTAGACATTAATGGAAATAGAGTTTATGAGCCTAGAGATGCACAGAAAGGTAGAGCCGCTAGAGCTATTATGTATATCGCAGTGGCGCATAATAATCTTAATGATGCTTTTGGTAATCCCCAAAACTGGAAACTTAGAAATCCAATTAGTGCAACAATTCCTTATGGCCAAGATCAAAATGTTTTGAAAAAATGGAATACTCAATTTCCTCCCGACAATTGGGATATTTCCCGTAACGACTTTTTAGATTCCTTGCAAGGAAACCGTAACCCATTCGTAGATCATCCTGAATATGCTTGTTATATTAATTTCTCTAACATGACTTATATTGCAAATCCTACCATTCCATGTGATGCGCTAGGTTTAAATAAACTATCTGGTTTAAGTAATGTGTATGTTGCTCCTAATCCTGCTCAGGATGATGTAACTATTTATGTAAACGTAGCCACCAAACAAAATGCTACTATCAGTATTATTGATGTTACTGGAAAAGTAATGATGGAAATGCCAATCAGTTTTAATGTAGGTAAAAATCAAACCTTAGTTTCACTTTCAAATTTAAGCAAAGGTGTTTACACACTTAAAATTTCAGGCGAACAACAACTATTTACACAAAAAATTATTAAACAATAATTGATTATAGTGCAGTATTTCTTAGGAAGTACTGCATTCTTTTTTTATTAGTAAAATTTTGTTAAAAAAAATCAAAAAGAAATTTGTAGTATTGAGGCGCTAAGAAAAATAAAACAGTATGAAATTTAGCAACCACAGGCCTTTTAAATAACTAAATATGGTTAAAATATTAATTACAGGGGGAGCAGGTTTTATCCCTAGTTGCTTGGCCGAAAAGTTGGCCGAAAATCCCGAAAACTTTATTGTGATAGTAGATAATTTTATCACTGGTTCAAAAAGTAAAATACCAAAATCGCCACACAATAACATTAAATTTATTAAAGCCGATTGCAACGATTTTATTGACATTTCAGGTGTGTTTTATAGTTTTCAATTCGATTATGTATTTCATTATGCCGCTTTAGTTGGTGTGCAAAGAACCTTAGATAATCCAGTTCAAGTATTGAATGATATTACTGGGCTAAAAAACATTTTAGGACTATGTAAAAACTCGGGTGTAAAGCGTATTTTCTACTCTTCTTCATCAGAAGTATATGGCGAGCCTGTTGAATTTCCTCAGAACGAACATACTACACCTTTAAACTCACGTTTACCTTATGCAATTGTAAAAAATGTGGGCGAAGCATTTTTAAAATCGTACAAACAAGAGTATGGCTTAGATTATACTGTATTTAGATTTTTCAATACTTACGGACCAAAGCAAAGTAAAGATTTTGTGGTGTCTAAATTTATTTATAAAGCACTCAAGAACAAGCCCATCACCGTTTATGGCGATGGTTTGCAAACAAGAACTTTCTGTTATATTGATGATAATATTGAAGCTACCACAAACGCCTTTTACAAAAATATGTATGTAAATGATGTTGTAAATATTGGTGGCGAAATAGAAGTTACGATTTTAGAATTGGCACAAACTATCATTAAATTAACCAAATCTGAATCTAAAATACAACATTTGGCAGCTCTTGAAGATGGTGATATGACACGCAGAAGGCCAGATATCAAGAAAATGAAAAAATTATTAAATAGACCTATGCTTCCATTAGAAGATGGCATGCAAAAAGTGTTGAATCAATTGGATTGGATTATATAAGTATTGTTAAGGTTAATTTATTTTTAACCCATTATTGAATGAAAATTATCAGTCCTCCAAAAATTATTACAGGTCTGTATCATTCTTTAGAATGGGCAATGCCTGCGGGAGTTGAAAAAAAAATATATTTAAGTTTTGATGATGGGCCAACACCTTCAATAACCAACTTTGTATTAAACGAACTTGAAAAGGTAAATGCCAAAGCCACTT
>JBILPB010000016.1:0-32678 GCA_044374175.1 Bacteroidia bacterium
TCCGCATGAATACATGTATAAAATTTTATTGAGTGGCGAACTAGAACAATATTATGAAATAGATCCTAAAAACAGTTGGATGTTAGCCGCTGCACAGCGCAATTTACCAATTGTAGTGCCAGGTTGGGAAGACAGCACCATGGGCAATATTTTTGCCTCTTACGTTATTAAAAATGAATTGAAAGCTTCAACCGTTAAAAATGGTATTGAATACATGGTTTGGTTGAGCGAATGGTACAGAAATAATTCTGCTGGAAAAGGAGTGGGCTTTTTTCAAATTGGTGGCGGTATTGCAGGCGATTTTCCTATTTGTGTGGTGCCCATGATGTATCAAGATTTAGAATGGCATGATGTTCCTTTTTGGTCGTATTTCTGCCAGATTAGTGATTCTACCACAAGCTACGGTTCATACTCAGGTGCAGTGCCTAACGAAAAAATTACATGGGGTAAATTAGATATTAATACACCTAAATTTATTGTTGAAAGTGATGCTACTATTGTTGCTCCGCTTATGTTTGCTTGGATTTTGGGTTGGTAATAACTTTAGTGTTTCAACTAATAATTTAGTTGACTAAAAGCAATAATTTCATCATATCTTTAACATTAAAGTGAACTTATTGCTTTTGTTTTTTGTTTGATATAAAAATAATTTTGAAAAACAATCTCTTTACATGGATGAATCAGCCAGGAAAACCTTTTCTGATAGCTGGTCCATGCAGTGCTGAAAGTCCTGCCCAATTGCTTCATACCGCTAAAGGAATAGCAGCCAATTACCCCAATGCCATTTTTAGAGCTGGTGTTTGGAAACCACGCACACGTCCTGGAAGTTTTGAAGGAGTAGGAGAGGAGGCACTTGTTTGGCTGAATGAAATGAAAGCGCAAACCGGACTCAGATTTGCTGTTGAGGTTGCAACTCCATTACATGTGGAATTAGCGCTTAAACATAAAGTAGATATGATGTGGATTGGTGCCAGAACGGTTGTAAATCCTTTCTCGGTGCAGGAATTAGCACAGGCTTTAAATGGCGTAAAACAAGTGCCAGTTTTAATTAAAAATCCAATTCATCCTGATGTAAATTTATGGATTGGCGCCATTGAAAGAATTATGAATGCCGGAATAGACAATGTTGCTGCGGTGCATCGTGGATTTCATCAATACGGCAATTCGCAATTTAGGAATGACCCGGCTTGGGAAATTCCAATTCAACTTAAAAGCCAAATGCCCAGCTTACCGCTGTTTTGCGACCCGAGTCACATTGCAGGTAACCGAACTTTGTTAGCTTTTATTATGCAGCGTGCCATGGATTTAGATATGGATGGTTTAATGATAGAAACGCACTTTACGCCTGATTTAGCGCTAAGTGATGCCAAACAGCAAATTACGCCCGAAACGCTTAAAGAACTTTTAAATGGCTTGCGCATTGGGCAATCTGAAAATGAAATTGATGATCATTCTGATGAACTAAAACTACTCAGAAATAACATAGATGCTATTGATGATGAATTGATACAGCTTTTTGCCAAGCGTATAGGTTTTTCAGAACAAATTGGAAAGTATAAACAAGAAAATAATGTTACCATTTTGCAAATTAGAAGATGGAAAAAAACATTGAAAAGTCAAATCAAAAATGGCACTGCGCTTGGGTTAAATGAAAATTTTGTGAAGGCTATTTACCAATTGATACACGATGAATCTATAACTGTGCAGAGTCAGTGGCAAAGCAATAAAACAAGTCTTAAGGAAGCTACTAAGAAATAAATTTTATTGTTTATCAATTTCTTCAGCTTTTTCGACAAAAGTTCCAGCTAAAATTGCCTTAAACTTTGCTTCGTCTTTAAATAACTCAAGTGCTTTTTTAACTTCTAAATCATTAGATAAAGCATATTGAATTTTGCCTTTTTGATAATAGTATTGTGTAACAATTTCGCGTTCAATAATCTTTTTGATATCTTCCTGAAAGGTAATCAAATCTTCTTGCTCATGATGCAATACTTTTTGTTCTAAAGATTTATATTCTTCGGCAACGGCATCCACGTATTGTTCTTCATCAATAGACTTTTTCAACTCCTTAAAAACCTTTTCTGTATTGGTCACATAAGCATAATCTTTACCTTGAATATTGCTTAAAAATTCATTATAGTCACTATCTGTTATTTTAAAATCTTTGGCTGGTGCAATGTTTGGATGTTTTTTACGGTATTGCACAGCAAAGTCAAAAATAAATAATTTACTTTCAAGCGTTCTGGCAATGGCACTTGCATCAGTAGTTTTAATAGAAATATCAGGTTTAATTCCTCCTCCATCAAAAACTGTTCTCCCTGCTTTTGTCTTAAATGATTTCATTAAAGAGTCAGCTACTTTTCCAACACTACCATCAGCATTTCTGTGGCTATAATCAAGTGCTTGAATGCATCTGCCGCTTGGAACATAATACTTAGCCGTAGTTACTTTTAATTTTGAATTATAGGTCAGATTTTTTGTGGTTTGTACCAAGCCTTTTCCAAAAGTACGTTGGCCCATGATTACCGCTCTATCTAAATCTTGTAAACTTCCTGATACAATTTCTGAGGCTGAAGCCGAGCCTTTATTAACTAAAACAATTATTGGTAAATCCTTATCTAATGGGGTATTTAATGCTTTATAGCTTTTTTGCCACTCTATTACTTTTCCTCTTGTGCTCACAATTTCTTGCCCCTTTTCCACAAACAAATTGGCAATATTAACTGATTCGTGCAGCAAACCTCCTGGATTTCCACGAAGGTCTAGCACCAATGATTTTATGTTGTTATTTTTCTTTAACGAATCTAAAGCGTCACTAATTTCTTTTGCACAATTCTCTGTAAAGCTTGTCAATATAATGTATCCAATGCCATCTTCAATTAATCCAAAATACGGAACAGCTTTAACTTTAATTTCTTCACGTGTAATTTTTTTCTCAATTTCTTTTCCATCTCTCTTAATTAAAACAGTAATAGTTGTTCCTGGTTGACCTTTTAAAATCTTGCTCATTTCATCGGTTTTTTTGTTTTTTACCGATTTGCCATCAACCATTAACAATGTATCACCAGCCATTAAGCCACTTTTATAAGCAGCAAAACCCTCATATGGTTCCGAAATAATAATGTATTCCCCTTTTTTTCTAATCAATGAACCAATACCACCATACTGACCGGTAGTCATAAAACGATAATCTTCAATTTCTGATTCGGGGATGTATGTAGTATATGGATCTAAATTCTTTAGCATAGCATCAATGCCTGTTTTGGCTAACTCACCAGGTCTAGTTTCATCAACATAGTAAGTATTAACCTGACGAAAAACGCTGGTAAAAATTTCTAAATTTTTAGTAATGTCAAAGTAATCATCAACATAAGATGAACTGAACAAACCCAAGCTGATAAAGCCTAAGACAAGAACTATCTTTTTGAATTTACCAGTAAAATATTGTTTTAACTTTTGCATAGTTGTATGAAAAACTTATTTACTATTTGAAAAATTGCAATACTCAAAATTACGATTTTTTGAAATGCATGTTGCAAAATTAGCATTTCAGAGAGTTAATATTGCTTTAAAAACTTTTATTATGGTTAAATTGGGTTAAAATTTCACCCCTTTAGATGGTTATTTTGCCAAATCCATTTTCTACAACTATCCTTATTATGGCCTTTACTGGTTATATTCCTACCAAAACTAAGTTAATTAAACTAGCGCAGTTAAACACCTTAGGTTCATAAATTATGGTATTTTTGCCCAGCTTATAAATGTTGTGAAAATAGAGTTTTCAAAAAAGGTTAATTTATTATTGGTTTTTCAATGCCTCAGCTTGCTCATGCTGATGGGTTCCGAAAATGCTATTGCCTTTGCAAAAATAGACTCGTCAAAAGTAGCCTTAGACTCTTTGCCTTATTTCTTTAAGGATGACTTTTCTAATTATCATTTACTTGATACAGGTTTGAATGAAGCGCATCGTTACAATCAGCTTTTTAAAACGGGAAATTTTTACAATGTCACGGGGCATATTACGCTGCCCTCGCGGAATGTGTTTTATAATCCACAGCTTGCCGATGGATTAAATTTTTCAAGTACGCAATATGATAACATTTATTTGAACAACAATGATGTCCAGTTTATGCATACCTATTATCCTATAACAACGGTAAAAGCAGTTATTGGAAGTAAAAAGGAACAATTCATGGAGCTATTGCATAGTCAACAAATAGTGCCCTCATTGAATGTTGGTTTTAAAATTAGTGGAATACGCACTGCTGGTTATTACAGTAAACAACAATCAAACACAGTAGGATTTCAAGCATTTAGTTCATACCTTGCAAAGAATGGACGTTATAGAAGTTTTTTTAGTTATACCTACAACCGCATCGTAGCACAGCTCAGTGGTGGCTTGCAGCCTGATTCAGCCTATACTTATGCTTATGAGTCATTAACCGACAAAGCGCTAATTCCTGTTTATTTAAATAATGCATCGCATCAATTATATGGATCCGATGTTTACACAAAACAGGTCTTTGGATTGGATAACAAATTAAAGAAAAATGAATTGATGACTTCGTCAGATTCCAGCACTTCATTGCATAAAATTGCTATCTACGCTCGTTATCACGAATATTTCCGACAATATACCGATCAATTTTTAGATAGTTCCTATTATCAAAACTATTATATCACTCAGGAGGTTTACAAAGATAAAATCAGAGCCCAAAAAACAAAAGCAAGTCTTGCTGTTTTTAATACCATAGCAGGGAGTGCAGTAGATCAACATATTGGTTACGAGCTGCAAGCTGGAATTGAGAATTTAGACGTTACTTTAATAGATTATAAAAAGAATTATTTTACAAGTTATATCAATGTGTTATTAGCTAAAAACTTTGGAATTTTTAAAGCAAAAGTAGAAGCCAAGTATTATTTTAATGGTTACAATAATAGCAATTATCAAGTATTGTTTAACATGCAGTCCTTGCCTGCAAAATCTTTCAAATGGGCTGTTAATGCTGGTTCAAATGCAATGAATGCAGAAGTAATTAATAACTACTATTTATCAAATAACTTCAAATGGGAAAACAATTTTAAAGCTATTGAAAATACTTTTTTTAATGTAAGTATTAACTACAAAAAAGCAGGCAATTTATTTTTTCAATACAACACTATTAATAATTATGTATTTTTTGATAGCCTTGCTCTACCCAATCAAATCAATGCTTCCACAAGTTTAATACAAATAAAATATTTTAATATTTTTAAATGGAAAGCATTACGGTTTGCACCAGAAGTGTTATTTCAGTTAGATGCAAGTAAAGAGCAGTACTTAGGTTTGCCAAAATATTTTGCCAAAACATCGCTCTATTTTGAGCAACGCATTTTTAAAAAGCATTTATGGTTTCAAATTGGTACAGATGTATTTTGGATAAACAGTTACAGACCTTATACATACATGGCTGCAACAAATCAGTTTTTTTATCAAACAAAATTTAACACAGGCAATTTACCTGTAGCTGATGTTTTTATTGCTTTTAAAATTAGCACAGTGCAGGCTTTTGTAAGACTTGAGCAGCTGAGTACTATAATCACTGAACCCTATTTTTATAGTCCTTATTATGCCATGCCTGGCTTTACTTTTAAGTTGGGCTTAAATTGGATGTTCATTAATTAAAAAACAGGATGAGCATAATTCGGAGATATACTCTTTCATTAAACTCGATACTCATCATACTGATACTGGGTTGCGGTACTCCAAATAAAAATAAAAATAAAACTGTGTTTAAATACAATGAAGCCGCGGGCATCACTTCATTAGATCCAGCTTTTAGTAATCGCACAGAAAATATCTGGGCAGTAAATCAAATTTTTAATGGCTTAGTTCAACTAAATGACACCTTAGCTGTAATGCCATGTATTGCTAAGGAATGGGAAATTACAGAGGATGGTTTATTGTATACTTTTCATTTGAGAAATGATGTTTTTTTTCATGATCATACGCTATTTGAAAAAGGTAAAGGTCGTAAAGTAACTGCCAGTGATTTTGTTTACAGTTTTAACCGATTACTTGATCCATCAATTGCATCACCTGGCGTTTGGGTTTTAAATGCTGTGGCAAAAATTAATAACCAGTTTGCCATTCAAGCAAACAACGATACTACTTTGCAAATTACACTAACTAAACCATATCGTCCGTTTTTGAACTTGCTAAGTATGCCCTATTGCAGTGTTGTCCCAAAGGAAGTTGCAAGTCATTTTCAAAAAGATTTTAGAAGTAATCCTGTGGGCACTGGCCCTTTCACTTTTAAATTTTGGGCCGAAGGCGAAAAGATGGTGTTGCTAAAAAATCCGAATTACTTTGAAAGTTTTGAAGGCAAAAAAATGCCATTTTTAGATGCTGTAAATATTTCTTTTTTAAAGGATAGACAAACCGCATTTTTAGAATTTGTTAAAGGCAATTTTGATTTTATGTCGGGCATTGATGCTAGCTATAAAGATGAATTACTAACCAGAACTGGCGCGCTACAACCCAAGTATAACTCAATGATTAAGATGTCGAAAATTCCTTTTTTAAAAACAGATTATCTGGGGTTTAATTTAGATTTTCCTGATGGTATTGGAAAACTTTCTAAATCATCACAAACAAAAATTAGATGCGCAATTAATTATGGATTTGACCGCAATAAAATGGTATTGTACTTGCGTAATAATATTGGTGTTGCTGCGCTCAATGGCTTTATCCCAAAAGGAATGCCTTATTTTGATAGCACTTTGGTAGGCTTTACGTATCAGCCCGAAAAAACAAAACAATTATTAAAAGAAGCTGGTTTTCCTGAGGGGAAAAATTTGCCAGAAATTCAATTAATTACTACTGCAGTTTACCTTGATGTGTGTGAATATATTCAAAGCGAATTGGCACAACATGGTATTAAAATAAAAGTTGAAGTATTACTGCCTGCAATTAATAGCGAGTTAATTGCCAATAATAAGGCAGCATTTTTTAGGAAATCCTGGGTGGCAGATTATGCCGATAAAGAAAATTATATGTCGGTTTTTTACAGTAAAAATTTTAGCCCAAATGGACCCAATTACACGCATTTTAAAAACGATGAATTTGATACATTGTACGAGAAATCTTTAACAATGATAAGCCAAGAAGAACTTCAAAAAAACTTTAATCGTATGGAAGAAATAATAATAGAAGAAGCTCCTGTAGTGCCATTGTATTATGATGATGCCGTGTTCTTTTATCATAAAAATATTGCAGGCTTAAAAGGCAATCCTCTTAATCTTTTACAACTAAAAACAGTAAGTAAAATTAAAGCGAATGAAAATAATTAGATACTTAATTTTCTTGTTTTTATTGTTCACAAAGTTTACAGCAATTGCTGCAGATGATGATTATGTAAAAACAACATTGATGTATGAAGATCATATTTATACTTCAAACATAAAAACAGTGCGCTTTTATTTTAATGGATGGGAAACGGGCTTTCCAGCCATAAGGCTTAATAGCGATGAAAAATTAAATTTTGGATTTGATGATTTTGACAATGATTATAAAACGTATAATTATACTGTAGTTCATTGTGATGCGTCATGGAATCCAACAAATATAACGCCTTCCGATTATATTGAAGGTTATACAGAGGATCAAATTTCTGATATAAAGCGCTCGTTCAATACAATACAACAATATACGCATTATCATTTATTGATGCCAACCGATGTACTTAAAATTACTAAAAGTGGTAATTATATTTTAAAGGTATTTTTAAATGGTGATCAGGAACAAATAGCCATAACCAGGCGATTTATGGTATATGAAGAGGAGGTTGATGTAATATTTGATATTCATCCTGCAACACTTAATGAACATAGATTTTTGAAACAGGAAATTGATTTTAAAATTGTTTCAAATTACTATAAAATACTGGATCCATTAAATGATTTAAAGGTAGTTTTAATGCAGAATGATCGTTTTGATACAAAGGTGGAAGGCTTGAAACCTGTTTTTATCAGAGATAAAGAATTAGATTATAGCTATGATGAAGAAAATACTTTTAATGGCGGCAAAGAATTCAGGTATTTTAATGTGCAAGGCTTGCGAAGCCCCGATATTAGAATCAATAAAATAAGGGTTGATAGCACTAACATTTCTCACATTCATTTATATAACGATGAAAAAAGAGGTTTTAAACGCTATGCCTTTGAGAAAGATATTAATGGAAAATTTATTGTAAAAACTACCTTAGGTGATTCACCTGATACTGATGCTGATTATGTTTTAGTGTATTTTTATTTAATGAGCGATACTCCTTTAATGGAAGGAGATGTTTACATTTTTGGTGCACTCAGTGATTGGCAGTGCAAAGAAGAATATAAAATGATTTACGATGCCAATTTTAAAGGATATAGGGCTGTATTGTTTTTAAAGCAGGGCTTTTACAATTATGAATATGTAACAAAAGGACAGAAGATGAAATTTCCAGATGAAACACTTACAGAGGGCAATCGTTTTGAAACAGAGAATGATTACACCATTGCAGTTTATCACCAACCTATAGGCGTTTTTTATGATAAGTTGATAGGCTACAAAAAAGTAAAATCAAATGCGAATAAACCTTAATTTATTGAATATTAAACTAAAGTAACACAATGAAAATAATTTGTATTGGAAGAAATTATGCAGCACATGCTAAAGAATTAAAAAATGAAGTGCCTGTTGCACCAGTTTTCTTTATGAAGCCAGATACTGCTTTGCTAAAGGATAATGCCCCTTTTTACTACCCCTCTTTTTCTAATGATATACATTACGAAGTTGAATTGGTTGTAAAAATTAGCAAAAACGGTAAAACTATTTTGCCCCAATTTGCACACAAGTATTATGAGCAAATAACTGTAGGTATCGACTTTACCGCGCGCGATTTACAACAACAATGCAAGGAAAAAGGTTTGCCTTGGGAAATAGCAAAATCATTTGATCATAGCGCTGTTTTAGGGCGTTTTGTAAATATTGCCGATCTTCAAAATAAGACACAAATTTCATTTGGTTTGAACCTAAATAATGCAACCGTGCAGCAAGGTGATGCTGCTCAAATGATTTTTTCAATTGATCAAATAATTGCTTACGTGTCGCAGTTTGTTACACTAAAAACTGGTGATTTAATTTACACGGGAACACCTGCAGGAGTTGGTCCTGTGAAGATTGGCGATCGATTACAAGCAAAAATAGAAAATGAACTTTTGTTAGATTTTGAAATTAAATAAAAGGGCTCTTTTACAGTTAAGTTTAAAGTTTCTTTTCTCATTTTTTATTGTCTAACGCACTATGGTATTTGGATAAGTTTTCCTTCGGCATTTTCAGTTTTAATAATTTCATTGGGTTGTCCCTGGTAATAGGTATTTCCAACATATTGAACCAAAGCCTCTAATTTCTTTAGTACAAAAAAATAATGGTCACTCGAACTTTCATTGTTGGTATAAACATTGGTGCATTTAAAGGCCGACATTCTAAAAGTACCACTTCCTTTGGCATAGGCAAATAATTGTTCGGCACCACCTTCAACAATTAAATCGGCAACACCTGTATGGATATTAGTATAAACCAATGGCACTTCTAATTTTAATTTAACGGTATCGGTCCCGTCCCATGAGTTAAATGTAAAACTATCGTTTTTAATAGTGTTTAATGATGTTATAGGACCCGTGCCTTTATATATTAATTCGTTTAATTTCTTAAAATGAATATATATTTCAAGGTCATGCTTGTAGCTTCTGGTAAATTTGCATTTATTGTTGTTCTTAATAAAAAGTGTATGTTCAACAATACTTGTTTCAATATTTGAAATGAGATTTTTTCCTGCTTTTATTGCTGCAAAATTGATAGAATCTTGTATTAAAAAAACATTTACATTGTTCTGAACATCAATAATATCAAAGTATTCAAGAGCTCTGCTTTCTGTTTTAATTTCACCAGTTCTTTTAATACAATCAAAACGATTAGCTTTTTTACATGCAGCTAATGAAGCTCCTATAAAAAGAATTAATAAAAATTTATTATTCATTTTTTGCCTCTAAAATTAGGTGCCAAAGCATCATCATTTTGATTGTTGCTTGAGTTTTATTTCTTAATTATTGGTGCAATCTCTCTTTTACCATTGCTTATAATTTCTATGAAATACAAGCCAGCTTCAACTTCCAAATTCATAGTAATAATTGATTGCTTAGCAAAAGCCTGCGACTGCATTATTTGACCCAATGAATTTAAAATATTGATAGTTACATTTTCATTAACATAACTGTTACTGATGTTAATTTGTCCATTTGATGGATTAGGAAAAACACTAAATGATTTTTTAATATTTTCTTGATTGCCTGTTACAACTGCATCTATATCGATCTCATCAAATAGAAAACCATCATTTCCACCTGCAAAATAGTAATCATCATACTGCTGAAATTTAATGACATAATTAGGTCCGTAATTTAAATTGTGAACAAGGTTAATACTGTCTAAATTGAAATTATAATATACCCAGTTTAAATCAGGGTTATTTGCCCCCATTAAGTCTAATACTTTTATAAAAGTTACACCTGCATCTTGCGAAATATAGATACCATCTTCAGGTGAGGTTTCATCATTCCAATCGCTCC
This sequence comes from Bacteroidia bacterium, assembly GCA_044374175.1. Lineage (GTDB taxonomy): Bacteria > Bacteroidota > Bacteroidia > UBA4408 > UBA4408 > CAIKXD01. The sequence continues at coordinate 10,648 of JBILPB010000016.1, forward strand.
ACCAGAAGGAGAAAAACAAATTGCTTGCACCGGTTGTATTTAAACCTAACCATGCTTGATTTAAATTAAAGGTACCACCAGTGGGCATATCCATACCTAAAAATTTATTTCCTGCCACCGACATAGCTGTATCACCACCCCAGATTAAAGAATCTGTAGGCCAAATTTTTATTCTTCCTGAAGGCATTGATGAAGTTTTGTACCAGTTACTATCTAACACACCACTTTCAAAACCTTCGTGAAATGGAATGGTTGCATAGTTGGTTAATTGGGCAAAACTGCTGAAGGTGCTTTGAAAAAATAAAAAAGTAAATAAAATTGTTTTGCTCATATTTCGTAAATTTATTTCCATAAAATATTGGTGTTAGATTAAAGTTTGTATTTGTTACAAATATAGTAAATTCAAATTAGTCCAAACAAACGAAATTAAACCTTTACTCAAGTCTAAATATGGGATATCTATTTGCTGTTTTTTCATACTGTGGCGCATGTTTAAATAGCCATGCCAACTGTTCCCAATGGTTGTTTTCCAACTTTTTATCTTTTACATATTTTTCAAGCTCAATTTTTAATTTGGGATCTTCTTTCAATAGTTTTTCAGCAGTTTCTTCATACACATAATCACTAAACCATTCTTTCTGCTGCAACGAACTATCAAAATAATTCCAGTTAAAATAAGAGTCTGTTGCCTTTGGCTCTAGCGTTTCTATAATAAATCTATTGCTATTTTGGTTACACCATATGATATAATCTCCTTTATAAAAGTGTATGAATTGTTTGCCGCTTTTTAAAGTTACATTACTGTGTAAATAATGACCTTCATAAGGTTTGTTAGTTGTTTTATAATCTTCAATATAGTAGCAATTTACTTCAATGCTTGTGTCCTTGGCCAAGGGTTTTAATTTTACATTATTAAGTTGAAGAAGTTCAATAACATTAGCCCACGCTTGCGGTATAATGTAGGCTTGCGGTTTATTCACACTGTCATTGGCAACATAATTATTGTAAAATTTAATTTTTTTATTGAATGGTTTCGATTTGTCATAATACAATCTGTCTAAGCCCGAAATACTGCTTTTTTTATATGCCGCTTCATAGCCTTTAAAATCAATTAATTCAAATTTCGAGGTGTCAAGTTGCCAATGCAAAGGAAAGGCTTTTTGTAGCCTTGTCACCTGTTCATCTGCTATTTTCTTTGCATCAATAATAGCAATATGTTGCTTGTCAATTGTTGATATAAAACTCAATAGCAAATCATAAGTTGCTTTTACTTGTATGGGATAAGGCTTTAACATGTGTGCCTCGGTCACAAAACCTAATATGTTATAAAGTGCAGTATATCCTGTTGCAAATCGGGGAGTTTCTAAAAATCCTACCAATCCACTATCTGGTGTAGTTTTATAAGTATCTACATAGGGACACATTTCATTGTCTTTATTTTTCATCTCTGCCTGCAAAAATGGTAAGAACTCAGTGTCAAGATAATTACTTAAATTGGAATTTAATTTGTTTTGCTGCGTGTTAATTAATGTCATATTATAGCTATAGTCTGCACCATTACTGATGTGTGTATCAACAAACACATGCGGTTTAATACTATGAATTATTTCAATCAACGATTTAGTATTTTGCGCATCACATTTTATAAAGTCACGGTTCAAATCTAAATTCTTTGCATTTGCTCTAAATCCATATTCTTGTGGTCCATTTTGATTGGCTCTAGAACAACATCCGCGATTTAAGGCACCATCAATATTATAAAAAGGAATGATGCAAACAACAACATTTTTGAGCAATGCATACAATTCTTTTTTACTCAATAAATCTTCACTTAAACTCAGGCATGCATCAACACCGCATGGCTCTCCGGCATGTATACCATTATTGATTAATAAAATGGCTTTATTTTTTCTTTTTATCGATTCAATATCAAAATCATTATCATCCGTAATCATAAATACATGCAATGGAATGCCAACATCAGTGTTGCCATAGCTTAGCAATTTTGCTTGAGGAAATTTTTTTTCCAGTCCACGATAAAAATTGATACACTCCTCATAAGTTACAGTTTGATTTTTAAGGTATTTATCTTTTGTTTCCTGACCATATAATTGTGCACCAAAAAAAAATAATGCCAATAGTTGTAGTTTCATTTCATTCAATTTATTTTTCAAAGTAAAGTATTTATATTTTTATTGAGTAAATTCTGAATTAAATTATTCGATTATTCGGCTCAAAATCTTGTTGAATTTTTACAACGCTTGCTTTTAAAAGGATATAAACGGAGTTGATCAAAATAAAAATTTATTCAGCGCTTTAAGAAGGCCAATCATCACAACTACTAAAGCATAAAATTACAATACAAAGCTTAACTTTTAGTGGTCAAAAATTCTTAACACATATTCATTGTTTTGTTTACTTATAAAAGTTAATTTTGGCGTCAAATCAATTTAAAATGAACTATTGGCTTATAAAATCTGAACCATTTAAGTACAGTTGGGATCAATTTACCAAAGACAAGAAATGTGTTTGGGATGGCGTTAGAAATTATGCCGCAAGAAACAACCTAAAGGCCATGAAAAAAGGAGATTTAGCACTTTTTTATCACAGTAATGAAGGTTTAGAAATTGTAGGTATAGCAAAAGTGTTAAAAGAGCACTACCAGGACCCAACAACCGCTGAAATTGCATGGGTTGCAGTAGATTTTGCTCCCTTTAAAAAGTTGAAAAGCCCAGTAGGTTTATCTACAATTAAGGAGGATGAAATGCTAAAAACTATGGATTTAGTGCGTCTTGCAAGACTTTCGGTGGGTGCAGTAAAGCCTTTCGAATTTGACAGAATAATAGCCTTGTCCGAAACAAAAATGTAATCATTCTCATATTTTGTTAAAATATAGCCTGCGTAAGCCCTGATTTATATCTTTACACACTTTTATAAAATTTTATGCGTAATACTTCATTAATCATTGCTATTTTTTTTCTACTGATTTTAGGTGCAAATTCTTTTGTATCTGCGCAAAGTGCCAATATTAGGGGCTTTGTTTATGAGTCGGAAAGTGCTGAACCAGTAATTTTTACCTCTGTAATTGTAAAAGGGACAACATATGGAGCCCAAACAGATGTAAATGGTTATTTTTCAATCACTAAATTGCCTGCTGGCACTTATACCATAATGATTACTATGCTTAGTCATGATACATTAAGTGAATCCATTACAGTAAAGAACAATGAAATTATAACAAAGAAATTTTATCTAAAAAAGTCTTCGGTAAAGTTAAAAGAATTTGAAATTTCTGCTGAAAAAAAAGAACAACTAACAGAAGTAAGAACTTCAGTAACTAAAATTACTCCTCAAGATATAAAGAAAATACCTTCAGTTGGTGGTGAGCCAGATATAGCACAGTACTTGCAAGTTTTACCTGGGGTAATTTTTACGGGTGATCAAGGTGGACAATTATACATTAGAGGAGGAGCACCTGTGCAAAATAAAGTACTTCTCGATGGTATGATTATTTACAATCCTTTTCATTCTATAGGTTTATTTTCAGTATTTGATGCAGATTATATCAGAAACGCAGACGTATATACAGGAGGTTTTGGTGCACAGTATGGTGGTAGAATTTCTTCTATAATGGATATCACAACACGTGATGGAAACAAAAAAAGAATTTCTGGCAAAATTGGGGCAACCACCTTTGGATCAAAATTGTTGCTTGAAGGTCCACTTAAAAAGGCAAAAGAAGATGGCGGTGGGTCATCTTCTTTCTTATTATCATACAAAAATTCATACTTAGAACAAAGTTCTAAATTGTTGTACAATTATGTCGACACTGCAGGTTTGCCTTTTAATTTCAATGACTTTTATGGTAAAGTTTCTATGAATTCGGCTAATGGTAGTAAGTTAAATCTTTTCGGATTTAATTTTTCTGATAGAGTTAACTACAAAACCACCAGTAATTTAAAATGGACTTCTTCTGGAATTGGCTCTAATTTTGTTGTGGTTCCCTCAGGTTCTTCTGTATTAATTAAAGGGAATTTCGCTTATTCTAATTATGGAATTACTATGTCGGAAGGTACTGAATTACCAAGAACAAGCGTTATTAATGGTTTTAATTTCGGTATCAACTTTACCTATTTTACCCGTCAAAATGAATTAAATTATGGAATAGATATTTTGGGTTTCAAAACTAAATTCGATTTTTATAATTTTAAATACAAGATATCTCAAGAAGAAAGCACCTCAGAATTGGCTGGTTATCTAAAGTATAAAGTAATTTTAGGAAAGCTAATTTTAGACCCTAGTTTACGTATTCACTACTATGCTTCATTGCAAGAAATTTCACCTGAACCGCGCATCGGCATGAAGTTTAATGTGACTGATAGATTTAGATTAAAAGCCTCCGCAGGTAGGTATTCACAAAATTTACTTGCAGCAAATTCTGATAGAGATGTGGTGAATTTATTCTATGGCTTTTTATCCGGTCCCGACAATTTACCGAGTACTTTTGTAAATAGAAATGGAAAAGTGCAAGAAGTAAAAAGTAAGTTACAAAAGGCAGACCATTACATCGCTGGTTTTGAAGTTGACATTACACGTAAAATATCACTCAATGTGGAGGCTTATGACAAAGAATTTACGCAACTTACCAACTTAAATAGAAACAAGATTTTTGATGATGTTGCTGACAACTCCTCAAAACCAGATACCCTAAAAAAAGATTTTATTATTGAAAGTGGCTTTGCAAGAGGCTTGGATTTCTTGCTGAAATATGATTATAAAAAACTATACATCTGGGCTGTATACTCTATTGGTTATGTAAGAAGATGGGATGGTCAACAATTATATCCACCACATTTCGATAGAAGACATAATGTGAATTTAGTAAGCTCTTATACTTTTGGCAAAGGCCTTAATTGGGAAATTGATGCACGCTGGAATTACGGTTCTGGTTTCCCTTTCACCCAAACGCAAGGCTTTTATGAATTGCTCAATTTTCAAGGTAACTTAAACACCGATTACACTACTGCTAATGGCAATGTGGGTGTACTTTATGGTAAGTTAAACGACAAAAGATTACCTTCATACCACAGATTCGATATCAGTGTAAAACGTAAATTTGCGGTTAGCGATAATGGTGTATTAGAAGTAAATGCAGGGATAACAAATATTTACAACAGACAAAATGTTTTTTATTTTAATAGAATAACGAATAGAACTGTTTATCAATTGCCTTTCATGCCATCTGTTGGACTTAATATGACTTTTTAATTTAAATATTTTTTATTTTTATAAAATAGTATACATTTGAATTCTAAATAAGCCATTTACAAACATGGAAACATTTTATTCAGAGCAAACAGCAAAAACACCATTTATTCAATTTGACCCTAAAACAGGAAAATTCGAATTGAAAGGAAAATCCATTCCTGAAAATTCAAAAATATTTTATACTCCCATGTTTGATTGGTTGCAAAAATATGCTGCGCAGCCCACAGCTATTACAACGCTAGATATCCAACTCGATTATTTTAATACCAGCTCAGCAAAATGTGTTATAGATTTGTTTAAAAAACTAGAAAGCATTGAAAAAAATAATCTGGGAAAAGTTGTTGTAAACTGGCACTATAATGAAGACGATGGCGATATGCAAGAGGCCGGACAAGACTATCAATCAATTGTAAAAGTAACTTTCAATTTAATATCATTTATACAATAACCTTAATATGAACAATTCAAAAAAAATATTGATGCTCGGAATTGGCATGAGCACCGTTATGTTAATTTCTTGTGGTGGAAATAAGGAGGCCGAAACTCCTGCTGCTGATACAGTTTCAGCTGCTGCACCTGCTGCACCAGAAAGCACTGTTGATGAAATGGTAGATTTTAAATTTCATTATTTAACAGCTAATATTCCTTCTCCAATGGAATTGGTGGATGCTCTTCCAAAAGCTGGGATCCCATTCAGTAAGGATGTCTTAAATAGTACCGAAAACGAAACTAAATACAATACCTCTATTCAAAAAGCAATCAATTTTGGAATTTATTCAGTGGATATGGCTTACCTTACCACAAATGAAGAGTTTTCACTTGTAAAAGGGTATCTTAATACATCCAGAAACCTTGCTAAATCTCTTGATTTAACCGAAACTTTCGATAAAGTGGTTGGCAACAGATTAAGTCAAAATAGCGAAAACAAAGACTCATTAAAAAAGGTTATTGATGAAGCTTATTACGAAGTAGATAATTACATGCGTAACAATGAACGCGCTTTGGCAGCAACACAAATGCTTACAGGCAGCTGGATTGAGAGTCAATATATTACGCTAACACTAATTAAAGATGTTGCTAAGGATGAAAAAAACGGTATGCTTTTCGACAAAGTTTTTGAACAAAAAAGACATTTAGCCAGTTTGGTTAGCTTGTTAAAAGAATATGAAAAAGAAAAGGCATTTAAACCTGTTATTGACCAAATTTATGAATTAAATAAACTTTACGATAGCATGCAAACTGCTGATGCTAGCAATAAAGATTTTCTTAATAAATTGGCTGCAGCTGTGGCTAAAATTAGAAATGGCTTAGTAAAATAAACTTTAATATTTACAGACAAAAGCTTTGAGGTTAATCTTACTTCAAAGCTTTTTTATTTTCTATCCCAATGAGTGATAAAATACTTAAAGCCTTAATTCAACTGTTTGCTATCATTGGCAAGCCTGATGAAATTCACGGTTCTGCAAGTAGAAATACTGTTGCGTTATTTTTGAAGCAAGCTTTAAATAGCGAACAGGTAAACGAGTATTTAGAACTATATGATTATTTTTTAACAACATATGATAACAAAAGTGATGGCGAAAAACGGATAAAGAAAACTGCTGTTAGTTCTGTTAAGGTTTTAGTAATATGTGAACAAATTAATGAGGCTTTAACGCAAAAGCAAAAAATATTAGTTCTTGTTAGGCTTATTGAATATATACACGCTTCCAATGAGGTTGATGAACAGGAATTTGAATTTATTTCCACCGTTTACTCTTCATTCAGAATTAGTGATGAAGAGTTTGAACTGCTTTATAATTTCATTACACAACATGATGCAAAAGATCATGAATCTATGCTCATTGTGAGTGAAAAAATAGATACGAATTATACCAAATCCAAAGTACTTAAAGTTGAGCATTTGCAGGGCGAACTTAGGATAGTTCATGTACAAAGTGTAGATGTTTATTTTGTTAAGTATTTTGGTGTGATGGAACTTTCTTTAAATGGAAATTCTATTTCCGATTACAGAATTTATCAGCTAAATAGTGGAGCTTCTATAAGAAGTTCTAAAATTCTGCCTATATATTATAGTGATATTATTAGTTGCTTCCTTAATGCAAGTTTTAAAAATCCTATTAGTTTTAAAGTTAAACAAATTGAATATGATTTCTCTGACGGACACAAAGGTTTACATGCCTTAAGCTTTGAAGAAAACTCTGGAAAGCTCATCGGAATAATGGGCGGCAGCGGTGCTGGTAAATCTACCTTGCTCAACATCTTAAATGGAAACACTAAACCAAGCAAAGGAAGTGTAACAATCAATGGAATTGATTTACATCAGGATAAAGCAAAATTGGCTGGCGTAATTGGTTTTGTCTCGCAAGATGACCTGTTAATTGAAGATTTAACGGTGTATCAAAATTTATACTTTAATGCGCAATTGTGTTTCTCCAATTGGAGTGATGAAAAAATTGTAGCCAAAGTACTGCAAACACTCCATGATCTTGGATTGTTTGATGTAAAAGACCTAAGAGTAGGGAGCCCATTAGATAAAATGATTAGCGGTGGACAAAGAAAACGCTTAAATATTGCACTTGAATTAATTCGAGAACCAGGTGTTTTATTTGTTGATGAGCCAACATCTGGTTTATCATCGCGTGATAGCGAAATTATTATAGATTTACTAAAAACACTAGCATTAAAAGGGAAAGTTGTTTTTGTAGTTATACATCAACCTTCTTCTGATATCTTTAAAGTATTTGATAAATTACTCATTTTAGATAAAGGTGGTTATACCATTTACCTCGGTAATCCTGTTGATGGTGTGTCGCATTTTAAAAATGCTGTGAACTACCTAAATCCAAATGAAAACGAGTGTATTTTATGCGGTAATGTAAACCCGGAGCAAATATTTAATATTATCGAAACCCGCGTACTTGATGAAAATGGGATGCCTACCAATGAACGTAAAATTTCGCCAAAGGAATGGAATGCCATATATTTAAAGGAACATCAGGCAGAAGTTAATGATACTGATAATGTAATTTTACCCATTGATCAAACTTTTAAAAAGCCTAGTTTGTTCAAGCAGTTTTCTGTATTTGTAAAAAGAGATGTGCTTTCAAAATTAAATAATACACAATATCTTTTAATCAATGCACTTGAAGCGCCTGTGTTAGCCTTTATTTTGGCTTTCATGACGCGTTATCAGTTATCTAATGAACCTTACACTTTTTATCACAATAAAAATTTAGTAGCCTATATTTTTATGAGTGTAATTGTGGCTTTATTTCTTGGATTGACAGTAAGTGCCGAAGAGATTTTTAAGGATAGAAAGATAAGAAAAAGAGAAGCTTTTTTAAACCTGAGTCGTGGCGCTTATTTATTCAGTAAAATATTTATTTTATTTGTTATTTCAGCAATACAAACGCTGTTCTTTGTTGCTATTGGAAATTACATTATAGGTTTTCAAGAGATGTTTTTTGAGTATTGGATGATGCTTTTTACAGTGTCTCTTTTTGCCAATGCCTTGGGATTAAATATTTCCTCTGCCTTCAAAAGTGCTGTTACCATTTACATTATTATTCCTTTCTTAATTATCCCGCAATTATTATTAAGTGGTTTATTAGTAAAGTTTGATGAATTAAATCCTAGTTTGGCGGCTAAAAGTATTGTCCCAAAATCGGGCGAAATTATGGCTTCAAGATGGGCTTTCGAAGCCTTAGTGGTTAATCAGTTTAAAAATAATTACTATCAAAAAAATATTTATCCTTTCGAAAAAGAAATCATTAATGCCTCCTTCAATAAAGGTTTGTGGTATAATAAAATGATGGATTTACTAAATAATAAAGATGCCATTTCTCAACAAATTGTAAAAAATGAATTACATAATGTTGGATTTAAAGGCGTTTCAGCAAATCAAATTGATATTGAAGCTGCAAAAAGTTTCTTAGCTACAATTAAACAATCTAATGTTGAGGTCTACAAAAAGTACACAGCCCTCTTAGATAATTACTTTATTCAAAATGGAGGAAACGAGGCACAAAAGCAAGCTTTGGAGCGAGCTAAAAATAAATATCACAACGCACGTATAGAAGAGTTAGTAAAAAATAGCAGGCCTTTGGAAGATGGTATTTATGTCGAATCAAATCGTCTCCATCCAAACGAAAATAATATTTATTTTAATGCATCTAATAAGCACCAGATAAGATCACATTTTTATGCCCCAAAAAAATATTTTGCTGGCAATTACTATGATACTTATATAGTTAATTTACTTGTCATATTAGGGATGACCATCCTTTGCTTGATAGCCTTGTATTACAATCTGCTTAAGAAATTAATTAACGGAATTCAAGACTTAGCCTTCAAAATTAAATTAAAAAAAAGCACTTAAGATTAATGTAATTTAGCTTGAATTAAACTTATAAATTCACTGCGGGTAGTGTCTTTCAAGAATTCACCAGTAAAGGCAGAAGTAGTAGTTACCGAATTTTGTTTTTGAATACCACGCATTTGCATGCATAAATGACTGCACTCTATAACTACTGCAACACCAATAGGTTTTAAGGTATCTTGAATACAATCTCTTATTTCGGTAGTTAAGCGCTCTTGCACCTGCAATCTTCTTGCAAAGGCATCAACAATTCGTGGTATTTTACTTAATCCTACAATATATCCATTAGGAATGTAGGCTATATGGGCTTTTCCAAAGAAGGGCAATAAATGATGTTCACATAATGAATAAACTTCTATGTCTTTTACAATAACCATTTGTTTGTAGTCTTCTTTAAACATGGCACTACGCAAAATAGCACTCGGGTCTAAATCATATCCGTGGGTTAAGTATTGCATAGCTTTTGCTGCACGTAATGGGGTTTTAAGTAAACCTTCGCGATTGGGTTGCTCGCCCACCTCTTTTAAAATATCTAAATAATCAGAAGAAATTTTATTTAATGATTCCTCATCATAATGTTCTGTTTTTTCGTAGCCATCCATATTTTTATGCATTAAGTTTATGCTTCTCCAAAATACTCAACAAAATTATTTTCTGTTTCATATAATTTAATACTGTGCAAGTTGCAACCAAGATTAACAATATGCGGTGCTAATTGTTTCCAAATTTCAATGGCTAAAATTTCTGTTGAGGCCATTTTACCTTGCATAAAAGGTACATCTAGGTTTAAGTTACGATGATCTAGTGCCTCAATTATTTCTGATTTAATAAGTTTACTTAGGTATTTTAAATCAACAACAAAGCCTGTTTCAGGATTAGGATTTCCTTTAACAGTAACATATAAATCGTAATTATGTCCATGCCAGTTTTTATTGGCACATTTACCAAAAACTTCCGTATTTTTTTCTTCAGTCCATTCTGCACGCCATACTTTGTGCGCTGCATTAAAATGTTCTTTTCGAGTAACGTAAATCATATTCAAATTAATAATTCCGCAAATATACACATTGAACGAGGTTTACAATTGTATTTTTATGATGGTGTCAATATATTTATATATTTTTAAAGCATGAAAATTCTCATTGTAAGCGCCACTAAATTCGAAATAGCCCCATTGGTAGAATCATTGGGAATGCCTAAAGTCATTGGTATTAATCTTGCAAAATTTCAAACTAAGCAACATCAAATAGATATACTCACCACTGGCATCGGTATGGTGTTTACTACTTTTCATTTAAGTACGCTTTTAGCTAAAAATAATTATGATTGTGCTATTAATGCTGGTGTTGCTGGTGCCATTGATAAGTCATTTATAATAGGCCAGGTGGTAAATGTTGTTCAGGATTATTTTTACGAATTAGGTGCCGAAGATGGCGATGCTTGGCTCAATTTAGAAGATTTAAATTTATTGAACGAAAATGATTTTCCATACCAGGCCAATGGCTTAACTAATAATAATTTCCCCAATCTATGGCAAATAAATAATTTAAAGCAAGTTTCAGCACAAACTGTTAATAAAGTACATGGCAACTTTCAAAGTATAAAAACAATGGAAAGTCGCACTCATGCGCAAATCGAAAGTATGGAAGGTGCAGCTTTCCTATATTGCTGCTTACATCATAATTTACCTTGCGCTCAAATTAGAGCAATCTCTAATTATGTAGAAACAAGAAATAAAGCCAATTGGAAAATGAAAGAAGCAATTATAAATTTAAATGAGTTTTTACATAGTTTGCTCTTCTCCTGATTGTGTTTCTCATCACAAAACATCAAATAATCTAATACATATAATCTCAATACCCAATACCATAAGTCTCCATCTCAATACCAATTATCTCAATACCCATAATCTAAAATCCCAAATCTCAATACCAATAATCTCAATACCCAATACAATAATTCTCACATCTCAATACCAATAATCTCAATACCCAATACAATAAGTTTCACATCTCAATACCAATAATCTCAATACCCAATACAATAAGTCTCACATCTCAATACCAATAATCTCAATACCCAATACAATAAGTCTCACATCTCAATACCCATAATCTCAATACCCAATACAATAAGTCTCACATCTCAATACCAATAATCTCAATACCCAATACAATAAGTCTCACATCTCAATACCCATAATCTCAATACCCAATACAATAATTCTCACATCTCAATACCCATAATCTCAATACCCAATACTATAAGTCTCACATCTCAATACCCATAATCTCAATACCCAATACAATAAGTCTCACATCTCAATACCAATAATCTCAATACCCAATACAATAAGTCTCACATCTCAATACCCATAATCTCAATACCCAATACTATAAGTCTCACATCTCAATACCCATAATCTCAATACCCAATACAATAATTCTCACATCTCAATACCAATAATCTCAATACCCATAATCTAAAATCCCAAATCTCACATCTCAATACCAATTATCTCAATACCCATAATCTAAAATCCCAAATCTCAATACCAATAATCTCAATACCCATAATCTAAAATCCCAAATCTCACATCTCAATACCAATAATCTCAATACCCATAATCTAAAATCCCAAATCTCACATCTCAATACCAATAATCTCAATACCCAATACTATAAGTCTCACATCTCAATACCCAATACTATAAGTCTCACCTCTCAATACCCAATACTATAAATCTCACCTCTCAATACCCAATACTATAAATCTCACCTCTCAATACCATAATCTAAAATCTAAAATCTAAAATCCCCAATCGTCAATCAAAATATACCCTATTTAAGTGATGTCCATTTTTAATAGATTTCTGTTAATTTCGCATCTCCTATTAATATGAAAATAAGGTATGTCGGAAATTTTGTTGAGTCAATTAAAGGTAGGTGAGCACGGTACAATACATCATTTTAATGATGAAAATGTTGCCCTTAAATTAATGGAAATGGGCTGTTTGCCAGGCGAAGAAGTTACGCTTGAAAGGTTAGCACCAATGGGCGATCCTATGGCAATTGCAGTTGCCGGATATTCACTTAGTTTGCGTAAAAATGAGGCCGCTAGTGTGGTTTTACAGCAACCTTAATAACTAATTGTGGGAATTTTTTCAAATCAAGAACAAGAGATTGCATTTCGAATTGCTATGGCCGGCAATCCCAATTCGGGAAAGTCAACATTGTTTAATTTGTTAACAGGATTACGCCAAAAAACTGGAAATTTTCCAGGTGTTACGGTCGATTTGCATGTTGGTTATACTAAATTGCCAAATGGAAAAAAAGTTGAAATTATTGATCTACCAGGAACTTACAGTCTTTTCCCAAAATCTATCGATGAGCAAGTAACCGCAGCCGCACTTTGTAATCCACAACATCCAAATTATCCCGAATTAACGCTTGTTGTAGCCGATTCTTCTAACTTAAAACGAAGTTTGTATTTATGCACACAACTTATTGATATTGGCATGCCTGTAATTTTGGTGTTAAATATGATAGATGTGGCATTGCGTAAAACTATTGAAATTGATGTGCATAAGCTAAGTAATATGCTTGGTGTGCCTGTGGTGCCAGTAAATTCAAAAGAAGGCACAGGCTTAAATATTTTGAAACTACAAATTGAACAGAATACTTTAAAAGTTGGTAAGCCTCTATTGCCGTTAAACCAAATAAGTAATCATAACTGGTTGGACCTCCAACGTATTTTAAAATGTAAAACAGGCTTCGATGCTTTTGTTCAATTCATTAACCATAACTTATTTTTTAAAACAAACATAGATTCTCAAATTAACGATTTCTTTAAAGCTGATAAAGTAAACGCTATTCAATTGCAAACTGCAGAATCGGTAAATAGGTTCAAGTTAATTGGTGAAATTACGAAGGCATGCTTAACGTTTAAAAATAGAGATATAAACCCGCTCACGCAAAAGTTAGATAATGTTTTTACCCATAAAATATGGGGATTTGCCATTTTCTTGGTGGTCTTATTTAGCATTTTTCAGTTCATTTTTACTTTCAGTGCTTTGCCAATGGAATGGATAGAAAATTCATTTGCTTGGTTTAGCGAAATTGTTGGCAATGCGCTACCACAGGGTATTTTAAATGATATTATTACCAAAGGAATTCTGGCAGGCTTTAGCGGTGTAGTTGTTTTTATTCCTCAAATAGCATTTTTGTTTGCCTTTATTGCAATTCTTGAAGACAGTGGTTACATGGCACGCGTAAGTTTTATTATGGATAAATTAATGCGCAAATTTGGCTTGAATGGTAAATCAATCATTCCTCTCATCAGCGGTGCTGCCTGTGCTGTACCTGCAATTATGGGTGCAAGAACCATCAGTAACACCAAAGAAAGACTTATTACCATTTTAGTTACGCCTCTCATGAGCTGCAGCGCACGTTTACCTGTTTATACATTGCTCATTGCATTGGTAGTACCAAGTAAAAATTTATGGGGTGTAATCAATTTGCAAGGCCTAATCTTAATGGCTTTGTATCTCATCGGTTTTATTGCAGCCATTAGTGCTGCATTTGTATTAAAATATTTAATAAAAAGCAAAGAGCAAAGCTACTTTATCATGGAACTGCCTATTTATAGGCTACCACAGGTAAAACAAGTACTTATGGTTATTTACGATAAAGTAAAAGTTTTTTTATTTGAAGCAGGTAAAATAATTGTAGCAATTTCAATCCTGTTGTGGCTAATGGCCTCTTATGCACCTGGAAATCGTATGCAGGAAATCGAAGATAAATATGCATCAATTACTACTCAACTTACTGAGAAAGAAAAGAACAATAAAATAGCAGCAGAACAATTAGAAGCATCATACGCTGGTTTGGCAGGCAAAGCTATTGAGCCTATTATTGCACCGCTTGGTTTCGATTGGAAAATCGGAATAAGTTTGGTCACAAGCTTTGCTGCACGCGAAGTGTTTGTAGGTACTATGGCAACAATTTATAGTGTTGGCGATGAAGCTGACGAAAGAAGTATTCGTGTAAAAATGAAGGAAGAAATTAATCCAGTTACCTTACAACCAGTTTATAACAGTGCTGTTGCATTTTCTTTAATGCTCTTTTACGCTTTTGCCATGCAATGCATGAGCACCATTGCAGTGGTTTATCGCGAAACAGGTGGGTATAAATGGCCTTTAATTCAATTTGTATTTATGGCTGCATTAGCTTATTTAAGCAGCTTTGCGGTTTATCAATTGTTAAAATAAATCTTCTTGCCTTATTGATTGCGCGGTGTAGGTATCGGTTTTATGTTTATCTTTCTGATGTAGTCCATAGGTAGGGCATCCACATTTATTTCGTTTGCGGTAAGGGACATACGATTTGCGCGCAGGCTTACAGGCAAAAACTATAGAAGCCAAAAGCACAAGACAAATGAAGTAACTCAAAAATTTTATCATCAGCACAAAATTAAATAAAATAACCAATTTGTTTCATTTTTATTGAAAGCTCTGGTTCTAGAAACGTTTTCTTTCGACTCAATAATTGTTCCAAAAAAAAAGCCCCGCTTCAGTAGCAAGGCTTTTAAATGTTGTCCGACAAGGATTCGAACCTTGAATGACAGAATCAAAATCTGGAGTGTTACCATTACACCATCGGACATCAAGGGGCGGCAAAAGTACAGTAAATATTTTTTTTTGCAAATTAAATTTTCAATAAAAAACAACAGGCCGCCATTAATTTTGTTTTTTGGCAAATTTAAACAGCTACAAGGCTAATAATTAAAGTATTAAAACAGAATCAATAAATCTACAAACCTTCCTGAAAAACAGTTTTGTAAAGTTTTTTCATCCATTTAGCATCTTTATTTTGAAGAATAAAAAAAAGCATTACATTTGCAGCCCTTAAAAAGATGGTACCTTAGCTCAGTTGGTAGAGCAACAGACTGAAAATCTGTGTGTCCCTGGTTCGATTCCTGGAGGTACCACTAACAAAGTGGGAATGAGTGCGTAAATCAATTGTTTCCACTTTTTTTATTTGGGCGTTCCGCTGCTACGCAGCGGCCGTGCTGTCCGCGCTGCGTGGCAGCTTGCTCCCATCACTAACGCATTAAATCCTATGCTGTGCTTAGGATTATTTTAACTCAGCATACACAGGTAACTGTATTATTTGCATGGAAGTGGTTTGAATACTACATTTGAGTTTCAAAAGCAATTGATGTCTCAAAGCAATAAAATATGTATAGATGTTTTACACATCATTCTTGCGCCTAATTATAATAATGATGTAGATGGTTTAAGCGGCATAGGAAATGTAAACTACACTTATGATGCCCTTAGGCAATTTAACCCAAGATATAAGTGAAGAAATTGAGGAAATAAAATGGAATACCTATGGTAAAGTACTTGAAGTTTTAAGAACTGCAACATGTCAGGGTAAGCCTGATTTAGTATATGTTTATGATGCTTTTGGGCAAAGAATAAAAAAGATTGTAAAAAAGCGAAAAGCAGGTGTGTTAAGTAATGAAAAGGATTGGAAAGAAACTTATTATGTACGTGATGCGCAAGGCAATGTAATGGCTATGTATAAGCATACAAGTACTTTATTTGCTAATAATAATAATAATGTATCAGAAAGCTTTAGCATTTCCGAATGGAATTTATACGGCTCAAGCCGATTAGGCGCACGAAGCGCTGATAAAACCACTGATGTAATATTTTTAGCCTCTCGAAATTACAATTGGATAAACAACACGGTAACTAATGAATATATCGCACCTACGCAAAGTTTTACCTACAAAAAATACCGTGTATTGGGTGCAAAAACATATGAATCAACTCTTTGTTGGTGTTATCACTAACATAATTCTACCCTTTGTTGGTCCCGATAGGAACTGCATCACCAACAAAATTCTACTCTTTGTTGGTGTTATCACCAACAAAATATACTTACTCAAATTTTCTCTCTTTTTCATTCTAATTTAACGCAAATAATCATTTCCGGATTACTACCCCAAAAGTTTAAATTACAAACTAAAATTGACTATTGCTATCAATTTAAAACAAAATCTTGATTTTATAAATATAATATCTTAAATTTGGTCGTTCAACCACAGTTTACAGCGTATTAATTTGGAAAATTCGATTGTCACTCGTACCGCAAAAATTACCTTTAATAGCCAAGAGGGTGTGCTTTATGTTGAGTTATTTCCAGGGAACGAAATTAGTATTGAAGACTCTATAGAGCATGCCGAGGCCTCACAAAAACTTACCAATGGAGCTATGCATTGCGCTTTTATAAAAGCCCTAGGTAACATTGATATATCTTCAGAAGCCCGCAAACATGGCTCAAATCCAGAAATACAACAAAATTTAATAGCCCAGGCAGTGTTGGTGAACTCATTGGCTACAAGAATTGCTGGCAACTTCTACATTCGTTTTAATAAACCGCCCAAACCCACAAGAATATTTACCAATCCAGAGGATGCCAAATCTTGGCTGCTTTATAAAAAATCCGAATTCGAAAAGCAACAAGAATTAGAAGAAAAAAATAAATAATTGCTTATTCGATTAAAATTAAACGGTCTGGCATTTTTTTACTATTCGCATTTGGAACACTGGCAAAAAGCTATTTTTTCATCATTTATAATATTATGTAACAAAAGTAGCTGTGCACTACCATAATATTGCCGAAATTTGTCTCATAAAATTAATGATTATGCTTCTCGCCAATATTGCTTACTCAGTTGTTTTTAATAAATGCCCACAATGTCATCATGGCAGGGTTTTAAAATATCCACCATATCAAATAAATAAGTTGCTTGATACCGAAGAAACATGTGCCCATTGCCAATTAAAATATGAAAAAGAACCAGGCTTTTTTTATGGTGCTTTGTATGTTTCCTACGCCTTAACTTCAGGTATTTTTATTGTAGCTTATATTTTGCAGTTAACTGTATTTGAATTACCAGTGACTCAATTTGCCATTGGGATGCTTAGTCTGTTATTACTTACTTTTCCTTTAATTGCCAGATGGTCAAGAGTTTTATGGCTTAACTTTTTTGTGCCTTATAATCCTATGAAAACTAATAAAACTATTTCAAAACAAACTAATTCAATATAAATGGCAACTTTCAACGAAATAATTCAATCAGAAAAACCAGTACTCATCGACTTTTTTGCCGAATGGTGTGGTCCTTGTAAAATGATGAAACCTATTTTAGAGGATTTAAAGTCAACCGTTGGAGATAAAGCAACTATCATTAAAATTGACGTTGATAAAAATCCTCAAGTGGCAGCGCAATACAAAATTCAAGGTGTTCCTACTTTAATAATTTTTAAAAATGGCGAAGCTAAATGGCGTCAATCTGGTGTGGTGCAGGCCAATCAATTAGCAGCTCTTATTAAGCAGCATCAGTGAGTATTCAAAGAAAAGATCTCTTTCTGGTGGCTGTGCAGTTTTTGCTCTTCACACTCTATTTGTGGAATCCCTTAGAAATAACTATTTATCAAGGAAACTATCTCAATTCAATAGCTTTGGTTTTTGTAATAATTGGTGTAATAATTATGTTACTGGCAGTGTACACCTTGCGAAAAGGTATTTCTCCTTTTCCTAGCCCCCGAAAAAATGCTGTTTTAATTCAACATGGTATTTTTAAATTTATTAGGCATCCAATTTATACTTCAATTCTTTTAACAACAATTGGTTGGGCATTTTACAGCAATAGTTTATTCAGAATTTTTATTTTTGCCTTGCTAATAATACTTTTCGAAATTAAATCAAATTTCGAAGAAAGCTTATTAATAAAACGTTTTACAACATACACTCACTACAAAAAAATAACAGGTAAATATCTTCCCAAAATAAATTAATATGAAAAAAATAATAGTAAACAGTTTTGCAATTTTATTACTTGTGTTAAGCGCATGTACCAATGGCCAAAATACCAAGTTCGGACTTAATGTAAATGAGTTTAACGATAAACTAAAGCAAACGCCCAATGCACAGTTAATTGATGTAAGAACCCCAGGAGAGTTTGCTGGAGGTCATCTTCAAAATGCCTTAAATTTTGATTGGAATGGCGCTGAATTTGCAACACAAATCAAAAACCTAGATAAGCAAAAACCAGTTTTTGTATATTGCTTAAGTGGAGGTAGAAGCGCATCTGCCGCATCAAACATGAGGTCGGCTGGATTTAAAACTGTATACGAAATGAACGGAGGTATGATGAAATGGCGCGCTGCTACCTTAACTGAAACTAAAAATACAGGCACTGCAGAAAACAATGGAATGTCGCTTGCCGAATACAATAAATTAACAGCTAGCTATAAAAAAGTGCTCATCGATTTTTATGCCGAATGGTGCGCACCTTGTAAGAAAATGAAACCTTATCTTGATGAAATTTCAAAGGATATGAAAGAAGAAGTAAAGGTAATTAGAATAGATGCTGACAAAAATAAATCCTTATTACAAGAACTTAAGATTGATGGATTGCCTGTACTTATTTTGTATAAGGCAGGTTTACAAACATGGAGAAATGATGGCTTTATTGAAAAAGCTGAGGTTTTGCCAAAATTAAATAATTAAGCAAAGTAATACCTGCCTATTTTAACCTGTTTTAAGAACAAGATTGAATTATTTTAAATTAAGTCAATTTTTGTAACTTGCAGCCCTTAAATTACTTTATTATGATGATGAAAGAACTTGTAGCCGATTTCCCTAAACAATTACAAAAAGCATTGCTTATTGCGCATTCCGCAGAACTTAACAAAAGCAATGATGCAATACATAACGTTTTTATTTCAGGTTTAGGAGGTTCAGGTATTGGTGGGTCTATAGTTGCCGAATTAGTTAGTCAAGAAGCCACATGTCCTATAAGCATCAATAAAGATTATTCCTCGCCTTCTTTTATCAATGAAAATACATTAGCCATTATTTGTACCTACAGCGGAAATACCGAAGAAACTATTCAAGTACTAAAGCATTGTATAGCAGCAAAAGCTAAAGTAACTGTAATTACTTCTGGGGGCGATGCAGCGCATATTGCAGTACAGCACAACTTAGATTATATTTTACTTCCAGCAGGCTTTCCACCACGTTCTTGCATTGGCTATTCAATTTGTCAAATTTTAAAAGTACTTCACTTTCATAAAATTACTCAAGTTAACCATCTGCCAGAAGTTGAAAATACCATTGCATTGCTTGAAAATCAACAAACACAAATTTTAGCGGAGGCCCAAAAAGTGGCTCAAGCCATTTATAATAAACTTCCCATTATCTACACTTTAGGAAATACAGAAGGTGTGGCCATAAGATTCAGACAACAATTGAACGAAAACAGTAAAATGTTGTGTTGGCATCATGTACTTCCAGAAATGAATCATAACGAACTGGTGGGCTGGACAGAGAAAAATGACAACCTAGCTGTTGTTGTTTTTAGATACGAAAACGATTATTATCGCACGGTAAAAAGGTTGGATGTTTGCAAAGAAGTGTTTACTAAATATTGTAATACTATTATCGAAATAAGTGCCAAAGGGAACTCTCCCGTGCAACGCGCTTTATATATGATACATCTGGGTGATTGGATAAGCTGTTTAATTGCAGATATTAAAAAAGTAGATGCAGTGGATATTTCCATCATCAATCATCTTAAAGCAGAGCTTGCTAAAATGCAATAATAAGCATGTTTAAAAATAAGGAAGTCGCTGTTAAGGATTTAGGATTAATTGACTACCAAAAGGCTTGGGATTATCAAGAAGAGATTTTTGCAAAAACTATTCAAACAAAAATCAATAACAGATTGCATGAAGATAATGCCGAAAAAACCGCTAACTTTCTCTTGCTATGCCAACATCCTCATGTCTTTACTTTAGGTAAAAGTGGCAAAGCAGAAAATCTCTTGGTTAATGATGAACAATTAAAGCAAATAAAAGCTACCTATTATAAAATAAATAGGGGAGGAGATATTACCTATCATGGACCAGGCCAATTAGTAGGTTACCCTATTTTAGATTTAGATAATTTTTTTACCGATATCCATAAGTATTTGCGCCTTTTAGAAGAGGCAATCATTAAAACTTGTGCCGATTATAATATCGTTACTGGTAGATATCCCGGTTATACTGGAGTCTGGTTAGATGCAGATCAACCTACAGCGCGCAAAATATGCGCAATGGGTGTAAGATGCAGCCGATGGGTTACCATGCATGGTTTTGCATTTAACGTAAATACTAATCTCGATTATTTTAAACACATCGTACCCTGCGGTATTGATGATAAAGCAGTTACTTCTTTAGAACAAGAACTTGGCCATAAAATTGATATGGAGGAGGTTAAAAAGAAGTTTCTTGTTCATTTTGAAAATATTTTCGAAGCTAAAAACCTCCTTCAATAATACATTAAACCGCCACAGCGCCTTTTATAGCAGGGTGTGGATCATATCCTTCAACACTAAAGTCTTCGAATTTAAATCCAAAAATATCTTTTACAACTGGGTTAATTTTTAACGTTGGCAAAGGTCTAAACGGACGACTGAGTTGCAATTGGACCTGCTCCATATGGTTTGAATAAATATGTGCATCGCCTAATGTATGCACAAAATCGCCCACCTTTAAATCACAAACCTGGGCTACCATGTGTGTTAACAAGGCGTATGAAGCGATATTGAATGGCACACCTAAAAAAATATCAGCACTTCTTTGATATAATTGGCAACTCAACTTGCCTTCTGCCACATAAAATTGAAAAAATGCATGGCATGGGGGAAGCTTCATTTGCTCAATATCAGCTACATTCCATGCACTTACTATTAATCTTCTTGAATCTGGATTCTTTTTAATGCTTTCAATCAAATTGCTTATCTGATCAATATGTACACCATCTGGCTTTGGCCAGCTTCTCCATTGATAACCATAAACTGGACCTAAGTTACCTTCACTGTCAGCCCATTCATCCCAAATACTTACGCCATTTTCTTTTAGATAGGCAATGTTGGTACTTCCTTTCAAAAACCATAATAGCTCATGAAAAATACTTTTAGTATGCAGTTTTTTTGTGGTTAACAAGGGAAAACCAGCTTGTAAATCAAAACGCATTTGATAGCCAAAAACACTAGTGGTGCCTGTTCCTGTCCTATCAGATTTATATATTCCGTTTTTTAAGACGTGATTTAAGAGGGCGTGGTATTGTTGCATGAAAAAGAATTATTGCTCACAAAATTAATAAAGCGTAGCTTGTATTTAGCACAAATGATATCAACAATGGCTATTAAAATTCAACAATTGAATACTTCGGGTGATTGATGCTTAGGAGAATTCTTTAAAATTAGGCAAAAAAAAGTCCATCTGTTTATAGATGAACTTTTTTTTTAAAATTAAAAA
>JBILPB010000282.1:0-2515 GCA_044374175.1 Bacteroidia bacterium
TCTATATTCGCATAATTTAAACTCAAATGAAAATATATTTCCATTGCCTAAAATCGCATCAGTAACGGCTAATTCAACTTTGTAAATCCCTGCTCCATGCAATGCTAATACTTTGTACCATTCCACTTTGTACCCTACATAACTGTTTCCGTTGAGCGTTTGAAACCCAAATGGATAATCAACACCGTAAACACTGCCACCGCTCATTGTAGCTAATAGCACATTGTTTTTATATATTTTATAAACTGCTGCTGTTGCCGTTGGTGCGCAAATATCCATAAACGTAAAGAAATCGTTTTGCTCATTATTTCCACTATCATCAGCAAGTGACAATAATTTAAAATCTGAACAACAATCCCAAAGTTCTTTATTCGGCAATACCAATGTCGGCACTACTGGTGTATTATCCTGCAATGTTAAAAAATCCGCTGTTGCTGCCTCTCCGTCAAATATTGCCATTATGCCATAATTTTTTGAACGCCACTACTCATTAATTTATATGTACCATCGCTCATTTTCTTATAAAATTCGGGATCAATTGGCGCTGGTACTTCATACAATCTCGCAACAATAGTATAAGTAATATTTCCTTGCGGCAACAATGTATAATCTATCGTTGCCTTTGCCTCTACCTTATCGGCTGTAATTTGTGATATCAACACTTTATTAATGCTGCCCGAAAACGGAATAAACCATGTTAGTGGGTTGGCGGTTTCCCAAACACTCGAATATCTTACACGCCCACCAATGCCGCCTTGTTGTTTAATTTCTAATCCAAACACAACCCTGCAATCAGCAACTAATAAACCTCCGCTCTTTTCAAATGTTGCTTTTATTACGGTGTTATTATTCGCTTGAATGTAATTTATGCCAGTTGATTGAAGCAAAGTTCCACCAGTGGTATAAGCCTCAACTTTTTTAGTAATGTAATCGGGATTGGTTGCATAATCGTTGATAGGGATTAGCAAATCCTTTTCAAAGTGGTATGGACCTACTGAACTTACAACATCGTACCCGGTACGGAAATATATTTCCCAATTAGCCGTTAAGTAATGCTCCCAATCTTGATTTAATCCGTTATTTGGTTGCGCAGGATTAAAGAAATCTGAATTAGCACCAATTAATTGTACCCATGACTCCCATCTTATCATAAAAGGGTAGTTGATCACAAATTGATTATTGCCAGTTCCATAATTAATAACCTCAACTGTTATAGTTTTTCTTATTTCGGTTGTTGGTATTCTAAAAACTCGATTACTTGAAAAATTCAATACTGGAACCAATGATTGATAAATTACCGTTGTTGGAAGTTGGAAATCTTCAATAATAAACTCAACGCCATCACTAATTCTTTTGGCCACAATTTGGCACTCTAAATTAGTCAAGTTTATTTCATCTTGAGTGGTTGGCGTTTCCACCCACGTGCCATAAATATTAGATTCAACAACACACTCATCATTCTTAAATGTGGTAACAAGCCCAGTTATTCCAGCATCAGCAGCATCTTCGTAATGCCTTTTGAAAGTCTGAATGATTCCAGTGTCTGCAGGTTGTACTGATGTGTTAAACTCCTTAACACCCGCCCAAATTGCTTGTTTATTACAAATGTTAACATCTGTAAATGTTGGATTTGCTAACGTAGACCAAAATGCAAACCTTGGTATTAAACTTTCCGCAATTATCGGTTGAGTTGTTGAATCAAAGGCAACTATGATACTTACTTTAATAATATTGGCGCTCATAACACTAGCGGACCATCTATCAATAAAATTATAATTCGTGCCGTATGGATTAAGGTAGGTTAAACCGTTTGCAAGTCCGTAAACATTTGCGAATAGAAAGTTTTGCCCTAAAGTACGACCATTGTTTTGATATTCGCTGCTGTTATTTGGTAACTTCATGCCACCAAAAGCAATCCTTTGACCACTTACAAAATCACCGCTAGGACTGTAAATCTCAAATTCTATTTTTTGCCCCGAAACTTGATATGGTGATAGTGTTGGAATTGATGCCGCCCCATTAAAATAAGCAACATTCTGAATGAAATAATCTTGAGCACCTCCGTTAAATGATTCATTGAACCAACCGCTATTGCCTAAAATTGCGGGGTTTGTTTCTGTTGATTGTAATGAATTAGGATCGTTTAAACTTCTTAATCCAGTAATTTTGCAAATGTATTTTAAACAATTACCATTTAGATAATAACCAGGTGCAATATCATTTTGAGCGTCAACAATCTGATTCGCTAAAAATAAAGGTGTTACTATTGTTAAATGCCTTACTCTGAAAACTTGCCTACCATTGCTTGTATCATACGATACACGGTAAACATCAGAATCACCAGCCGAAGCAGCGTTTATTCGCCATTCTTGCCCTCCTTGTGGTACTAATATTGCGGGTGATGCAAAAGACGATGTATGGATATTAGCCGCTTTGTATAATTGTTGTTGACTTGTGGCTAAATTCTGATATGTAAATGATTGTGAATTCTCAATAAAGTTATAGTAAAATTCTA
>JBILPB010000284.1:0-2514 GCA_044374175.1 Bacteroidia bacterium
TTGACCATTATGGGGGTGAAATTTGCAGACTTGCGAACATTAGAAAGCACTGCAAACGCCTTAGGAAGTAATATGTTTGAAGGTTTTAAACCGACACCAAAAGGAATTGAAATAATACGCGACTATATTACAGGAAAAATTTCATTGAGTCAACTAGTGATATTTGCCAAACAAAAAGCTTATGTCTAACTCATACAAATATATAGACCCTGACTATACCTATACTGACCCTATTTCAGGACTATTACGAAATAAACAAGACATTACTGACCCAGAAGTATTACTCTTTGTTGAAAGTGGTGCAGTGACAAAACGACTTCAAGAACTTTATGAAAATCCTATAAAAATAGAGGGAATTGACAGTCTTTTTGAAATTCATAAACATTTATTTCAAGACATATATATTTGGGCAGGAAAAAAACGTAATGTTGAAATAAGTAAAGACGGGAAACAGTTTTTTCCCACTACACATTTTGACAATGCTTTTAGATACATTGATCAATTAATTGCTGACTTCAAGAAAATTCCGCGAAGCAACAAAATGAATTTAGTCGAAAAATTAGCAGAAATCTTAGACAATGTTAATTACTTACACCCATTCAGAGAAGGAAACGGAAGAACACAAAGAGAGTTTTTAAGACTCTTGGCCTCTGAAAAAAGTTTGATCTTAAATCTCAACCCACCAGACAACAAAAGTGTTTACGAAAGGTATATGAAAGGGACAATTGAAAGTGATGTAACAACATTAATTGAACTTATTTTTGAACTTGTAGACAACGAAAATGAAAAAAAGAACGGTGCATAACAGCACCTAAAAAAAATTGGCTGTATTGTACTTCTAATGAAAATTTATTTTACATTTGAAATGTGGTTTTCAAAAGGAAGTTTGTGCTTCAAAATCGCCAACTTTCTTTAGCCGCAAACCGTTAGCACCTATTTTATGAAATGTCTCGTCCTGAAATAGGTTGACAAAAAATCAACCGAAATGAATCCAGACAAAGCCAAAAACAAAACGGAGCCTGCCGAAAAAAAACAGGATTATGTAAGAGCATCTTACTCATTAAAAAGGAAAATAGTTGACCTTGTAAGCAATGGTCGTATTTCAAAAAACGCGGCAGCCAAGAAATACAATATTTCACGTTCGAGTCTTGATTATTGGATTACAAAATTTGCTACCTTAGAGGAAAAAGAAACAACTATGAGCAAAGACAATGACATCAAAAAACTCAGGAAGCGTATAGATGAATTGGAGTTTATTAAAGACTTTCAACAAGACCTTATTGCGGAATTTGAAATCGAAACGGGGGACATAAAATCAAAAAAGTACTTACCCGAACAACTAGCAAAAGAGATAGAAAAGAAAAGAAACGAGCGTCCGTAACGATGCTATCTCAGGTGTTCGGGATATCCAGGCAAGCTTATTACCAAAGGGAAATAAGACTAGCCAAGTACAAAGAGGAAAAGGAGATTATCCTTGAATTAATTAAACCAATACGTAAGAAAATGAATCGTTTTGGAAGTGTAAAACTGTATGATAAAATAAAACAAGATATGATTAATAAGAATATAAAAAAGGGAAGAGACAAATTCTTAGACCTGTTACGCGAAGAAAATATGTTAGTGCCAAGAAAGAAAAATTATGTAAAAACCACCGATTCCTTCCATCGCTTTCATAAGCACAAGAACTTAGTCAAGGGCTTAGATGTAACGCGGCCCGAGCAGGTGTGGGTGTCCGATATCACCTATATAAAAACAGAAGTAGGACATCATTATTTATCATTGATCACAGATTATTATTCGAAGAAAATAGTAGGCTACTATTTAGCAGATAATATGCGAACCGAAAGCTCTCTAATAGCTTTAAATATGGCTATAAAATCAAGGCAATATCCAGATCAGGACTTGATCCATCATTCCGACAGGGGTTTTCAATACTGTGATACGAGATACATCGATTTATTGACAAAAAGCAATATCAAGCCAAGTATGACCGAAGTATACGACCCCTACGAGAATGCAGTAGCAGAGCGAGTAAACGGAATACTAAAGGATGAATTTGATATAGGGGAAGGATTTAAAAATCATCTACAGGCAATCAAAGAAATAAAATATGCTATTGAAACTTACAACACTTTTCGACCACATTTAAGTTGCTGCAAAATGACACCAGAAGAAGCACATAATGTAGGTAAGTTTAAGATGACAAAGTGGGGTGGAAGGAAAAAGTTCAAGAAAAAGGAAGTAAATAATGACAATACATAAGAACATGAAAAAAAATAAATTAACTTTGAATCGTCAAGCTAAACGGAAGCAAGCTCTGCTGGAGAGCAACTTGTTAGGGATACACTTGATGAACGTCAAAAATGTCATATCAATGGATTAGAAACAACATAATCCATTGATATTTTTAGAGTTCTTTATGCCTTGAAAACTTACACGTAGTAAATCAAAACCAATGACATTTATTAATAATTTTAACTAAAAAAAAGTGTCAACCTATTTCAGTACAAGACA
>JBILPB010000283.1:0-2503 GCA_044374175.1 Bacteroidia bacterium
CTAACTCTAATTTACACTCTGCCAATAATATTGGATCTGCATTGTTGAATTCAAGTGTTGATTCTAGAAGCGCTATCGCTTTTATTGGATCACCCAAGAAAAAGCCTTTTAAATGCGCCAAACCTCTTATTAAACTTATACTTTGCGCATTATAACCCATATCGGCCAGCGCACTATTATAGGTTGCTTCTAAATCCAATAAATCTTTTTTAGAAAAATTACTTGTCTCTGTTATTTTTTTCTGAATTGTATTTACAAGCTCGGCGCGGGCATAACTGTAATAAGGATTCGATTGACCCTTTTGCACTTCAAAATCAAAGCATTTGATGGCTACATCATACTCTTGATTTGAAACACATATTTGTGCTAAATTTAAAACTTTACCTATGTTTTGTGAACTTCTTTTATCAAGGGCTTTGGCCTGTGTGAAGGCAGATTCAAAATCTCTTTGTTGAATAAAAAACCAAATTAAAAATTCGGCATATACTGAACGATCTGGAAATTGTTGAATGCGCTTTAGCAGCTGTATTCTTAGCTCATCTGCTTTGGCGCCTTTAAATTCATCACCTATATAATTTTGCAAAATATTTTGAATCTGACCAAGATAAGCTTCGTTTAAGGCCAGGGCTTCAAGATGTTCTTTATACATGCTAACATAATCTCCTTTGGCATT
The DNA here is from genome assembly GCA_044374175.1 of Bacteroidia bacterium. GTDB lineage: Bacteria > Bacteroidota > Bacteroidia > UBA4408 > UBA4408 > CAIKXD01. Next base: position 674 of record JBILPB010000283.1, read on the forward strand.
GTATGCATCGGCCAATTCCATATTAAAAGGATAAACGCCACGCATTATTTTTTTTCCGGCAGCTAATGTTTTTATAACATAATCAATTTCTTTGTACTTGTAGAATACCTGACTAAGCGCTATTACAGCACCCTGATTGGGTTCCAATTTATCAACAGCTTCGTTAAATTGTTTTTTTGATTTATCATCGGCACCTGATAATTTGTATACATAACCTAAATGTACAGCTAATGTATGGTTTCCTGGATTCCTTTTAATTTGCTTTTTGATAAACTTTTCGGCTGTTTTAAAGTCATTCTGTGCCAATACGCTTTCAAGATATCCTTCAAAATATTCCTGTAAAGGAGCCTTAACAAAAAGCTTTTCATACAAAATGGCAGATTTATCAAACTCACGATTATCGAAAAACTGTTTAGCTAATTGCTCATCTGTATCAGGCTGTGCTTGAACAACGAGCACTGCAAAGCATAAAAACAAGAAGGTAAAAATTTTCCTAATCATTTTATTTAGTTTTATTGGAAGCAGTTTGTAAGCTATCTATAAACTTTAACATGAGCGGATGCAGTGAATCAAAAAGTGCAAGTCGATGTTCACTAGAATTTTTTTCCATTTCGATAAACAATATAATTTGTTCGGACTTTGCTTTTTCAATTTCAAAATACTTTTTAAAAGAAGCTAAATCCATTTCTCCTTTAGCAAAATCATTCTTTAAATTTTTCAATTGTTTTTTACAAAAGACCACTTCTTTTTCAATATACTTTTCACGTTTTTCATTGTATTCATTACTTTTATTTGCTTTGTTGCTTTCTCCTTCCTCCTCTCCTTCTTCACCCGAAACAATGGCATAATTACTCATTAAAAATATCTTATCACGATTTAAAGTATCAACAATAAGTGGCCTAATTTTTTCTAAATTTTCATTCACTATATGTGCCGATTTTTCTAATTTTTCAAAATCGATATGTTCTAATTTTCCTTCTGCAACATCAAGCGCAGTCAATAACGAATCAATTGTTTTTGTTTCAGCATTCTCAATCTTTGATTTGCATGAAATTGCCAATGATAGAATTAAAAAAGAAGCAATTATAGTTTTAAATAGTTTCATTATCTGTTAGTTTATCAAATCAAAACCAGTGTATTTAACAAGCACTTCGGGCACTTTAATACCTTCAGGCGTTTGGTTATTTTCGAGAATAGCAGCAACAATGCGCGGCAATGCCAGAGCACTTCCATTTAAGGTATGTGCTAATACTGGTTTGTTGCTTCCTTCGCGGAAACGCAATTTTAAACGATTGGCCTGAAAACTTTCGAAATTAGAAACTGAACTTACTTCTAACCATTTCTCTTGCGCAGCACTATAAACTTCCATATCATAAGTTAATGCAGATGCAAAACTCATATCACCACCGCACAAACGCAAAGTACGGAAAGGCAAATTAAGCAGTTTTAATAGCCCAGCAACATAATTGCGCATTTCTTCAAGCGTATCGTATGACTTATCTGGATGTTGTATTTGAACAATTTCCACCTTATCGAATTGATGTAAGCGATTTAAACCACGCACATCTTTACCGTATGACCCAGCCTCTCTGCGAAAACATGGAGTATAAGCTGCATTTTTTATTGGCAAATCCTCTGCCTTAACAATAACATCTCTGTATATATTTGTTACGGGCACTTCAGCAGTTGGAATTAAATAATATTCATCTAAACCCACATAATACATTTGACCTTCTTTATCAGGCAATTGGCCTGTACCATAGCCCGAATCGGCATTAACTAAAATTGGAGGTTGCACTTCGGCATAACCCTCCTCGGCAGCCTTATCTA
>JBILPB010000130.1:0-9661 GCA_044374175.1 Bacteroidia bacterium
CACAGTAGCCTGTTCAAATTGCACCTCGATATCCTTATTTACAGGTACTTTAAATGATTTAAACACTCCCATTATTTAACCAATGTATTTATTATTTTATAGAGTGCTTCTCCCCTTTTTTCAATGGTAAATCGTTCAATAATTGACTTTCTTGCAAGCATCCTTATTTGCTCTTTTTTATTCGAATCCATGGCCTGCAAAAAAACACTTTTTAATTCATCTTTATCCTTTCTTTTTAAAATAAATCCATTATCACCAATAATATATGGAATAGCGCCTGCATTAGCACCAATGGGGATACATTCACAGAGCATTGCTTCTGCCAAGGTATTTCCAAAACCTTCGCTCATACTCAATTGCAAATAAAAATCATGTTTGCAATAAATTGATCTTAGCTCATGATGAGCAACAAATGGTATGATAGTTACATTAGCAGGAACTTCAAAATTTGAGTGTTGATTATTGCTCCCTATGATGGTGAATGTGTGTTCAGGAAACAATTTGGCAGCCTCAATTACCATATCAATTCCTTTAATTTTTCGTCTGCTTTCACTTTCTAAATTGGCAGCAATAGTTAAGAAAGAATTTTTTACTCTCACTTCATTTTTGGCATACCAATGCTTGGTTTCAAAACCATTATAAACCACTGTATAAGGCGTTTCTAGTTTTTTTACATGAAATAAAAAACCTTGTTGTTTAAAATCATTGTCCTGATAAGTATAGGCACTATCTACCAAATAATCAGAAATAGGCGCTATATGGCTACACCATTTAAAAGAAAGTGCTGTAATTTTCGACAATAAAAACTTATTAAAGTTGCCATAATTTACAGAAGGAAATGAAACAGCATCAATACCACCTGCCACAATAATGCATTGTTTATTAAATAGGCGAGCAAAAATAACCGGGATAATGCTATGATATCCGGCAAACATACAAAAAACAAGCCTCGATTTTTTGATATTTTTCCATAAAAAAACTATTTGTTTAAGCCAAAGCAAGGGCATACTTAATGCACCTTTGATACGAAATTCAGAGATAATTACATTAAACTTTTTACTTAGAATGAGGGTGTCAATTTTAGTAAAAGAAGTAGTGCTGTGACAAATATAGAGCACAGTTGGCTTTAACACTTCATAAGACTTTTCTTTGGCTAACAACACAATAATTGATTGATATATGCTTTCTTTGTGCGGGCAAAGTTAACAATTGACCTCAAAAATGGGAATAATTCAAAAACAAGGCATAGCAAATACCATTATCAGTTATTTAGGGATACTGATTGGGTTTGTGAATATTATTTATATTCAGCCACAATTGTTATCATCAGAAGAAGTTGGATTACTTAGAATATTGTTTTCTTTTTCAGCAACAATTGCTATGTTTTTGCCCTTAGGCGTAGGCAATATTACCATCAAATATTTTCCGTATTTTAAAAATAGTGAACAAGGCCATCATGGATTTTTGGGTTTAATTTTGCTCTTTACTTTTATAGGAGCCATGTTTGTTGGGCTTGTATTAATTATGCTCAAAAGCACCTTTGTGGCTTTTTATAGTAAAGATTCTAGCTTATTTATACACTATTTTAATTTGGTTTTGCCAATAGCTATTTCTATTTCTATTGGTGCACTTTTTAGTATTTATTGCCAATCACTCTACAAATCAATTTTTCCATCTTTTTTAAATGAAATAGCACTACGAATTTTTAATATTTTAATTATTGTATTTTACTTTTTTGGCTTCTTAAATCTGACTGAAATGGTAATGCTCTTTTTTTCAGCCTATACCTTGCAAGCGCTGGTATTACTAATATACATATATAAAATAGACAAACCTTCACTAAAAATAAATTTCAATAAATTTAAAGAAGTTGGACGCAAAGAAATTTTAATATATGGTATGATACTTTCTGTAACATCTATTACTTCTTTGTCTATTAAATATATTGATGTAATGATGCTTGGTGCCTATGTTCCGCTTAGTTTGGTGGGTGTGTATGCCATTGCTGCATTTATTCCTACTGTAATTGAAGCACCTGTCAATTCGTTTGAAAGAATATCTAATGCCAAGGTTGCCAACGAATGGCATCAAAACAATTTAGCTGAAATATTTAAAATATATCAAAAGTCATGTAAATACCTGCTTTTTATTGGTGGATATTTATTCATCGGAATAGTAATTTGTTCTCCATACCTGATAAGGCTTTTACCAAACGAATACCATCAAGCCGGAGATGTTGTCTCCATTTTAGCGATGAGTAGTTTATTTAACATGACTACTGGACTTAATGGGAGTTTAATATTTACATCACAAGGTTATAAATTCGGCACCTTTTTTCTGCTTATTTTATTAGTTTTAATTTTAATGCTTAATTATTTTCTAATTCCAAAATATGGCATTGTAGGTGCAGCAATTGCAAATGCTACGGCAAGTTTTATTTATAACTTCCTTAAATTTCTTTTTCTATGGATCAAGTACGGTTTTCAGCCATTTACAAAAAAAACTATTTTAAACCTTATTGTTATTATTTTTGCTGTGCTCATCCTTAAATTACTGCCCATTTTTGAAAATCCATTTATATCAATTGTGAGTTTAGGAAGTATAATTACAGCTTATTATTTTGGGATGTGTTACAAACTCAATTTAATTGAACAGGAACTGATCGATAAAATCACTGTCAAATTAAAGCGACCCTAGAAAGTATCAAAATCGGCTGCAGAGAATAAGGCATCTTCAACTGGAAGTATACAATTTTGATTGAAAAAACAAAAACCAATGGGATTATTTTCAATGGGTTGGAATTGTTCTTTAAGGTATACAAACAGCCAATGGTTTTGTGACAAATAAAATTTAATTTTAAATACTAATAATTTTCTAGCTATTTGCTTTATTGTGCTTATAAATTCGGGAAATTTCTGCTTCTCAAAAAAGGCAACATCTCCAATAATTAAATGAGTTTCAACTTTGAGATAAATTAAAAAAGAGTTCCTTGAAATTAAAGTGGCATTATCATATTTTTTGTATGAAAAAAAATCTAAATCCTTTTTAACTCTCAAATAATTTTGTTGTGTGTTAAATCCCTCAAGACCAACTTCATTGGGATTGACCATATCTTTCCTTAATAATTTATTTACCCAAGTAAGGTATACCCCATTAAAAAAGTTTATTTTAGAAAGCAATTCTCCTACTGGTAATGAATTTACAGAAATCGAAAACTCTTGCATTTTATGATGAAAAACCCAATTTAATTTTCTTTGCAAACCATGTATAGAATTTTTATTGGGAAAGCCAAATACAAATTGGATATTTTCTTTTTCGGCCAAAAGATAAGTTTCCTTCGCTAAATACGTAAAAAGTCCTTTCTTTTGATAATTTGGATGAGTTAATGTGTCACCCGATTGCGCTGCAAGATATTCAACACCTTTATAAACCATCTTAATTGGAAATACGCCATAATAAGACGCAACATTCTTTCCATCAAAAGCAAGAAAGCCTATATCAGACTTTGTATAAATAGTTGTATCGTATTTTCTCTCCACAAAATCAATATTCTTTTTATACCCTGAGGTTTCATGGTACAATTTGAGAATAGAAGGATAATGTGATTTTTGATTTCTTTCGATATTAAATTTTAGTCCTTCAAAATTATATTCCATATGTTTTAAAGGCTTTATGAATACTTATAATATTTGAATAATGATTAGTTGTAGAACTAACACCAAATCTTGACCTTAAATTAGGATTCTCGACATCTGAAGCATTGTTGTATGATGAAATCCAAAGTTGATTGTGACCGGCATCTTTTGCTTGCTCAATTACTTGAGCATTGTAACTTCCATCAGGAAAAGAAATAGAATTTATACTTTTATTAGCAATGTTTTTTAATAGCGTTGCGGCAGCAAACATGTCTTTTTTAGCCTCTTCGACAGTTATATTCGCCAAGTTGTAATGATACATTCCATGTGAAGCAATTTCAACATATCCAGTATTTTGAAGCTCAATAATTTGTTTCGAATTCATTAATTTCCAGTAATCTTCATCGAAATTTTTAGTGAGTTCAATAGTTTTATATTTTTCATCTAATTCCGATAAAAATATTTCTCTGTTATCAGGTCCCATTTTTTTAATCAAACCGTACAAACTGGTACCTTTTTTACTTATTAAGTCATAGGCACCAGATTTAAAATATTTTTCATTTCCTATTTCAATAAAATCTTCTTTTAAGAAATATCTCATTAGTGCAATTTGGTCTGTCCACATTACATAATCATTTTTCTCAAATGCAACTCCACATGCAAAAATAGTTACTGGCACTTTATGCTTTAGTATAATTTCGGGAAGATATTTGTAATTATTTAAGTAACCATCATCAAAGGAAATTGAAATAAATTTTGACTTCGCATTTGAAGGTTTATTCATTTCGAATGACGTTTTCATATCAATTATTTGAAAATTATTTATGAGATACTTCAATAACTTTTCAAATTGATTAAGTTGCATGTGCCTTCCCGAAACAGAAGTATAATCCTTTGGTGCAATGCCATGAAAATATATGTTTAGTACCCCATTGGATTCTTTTATTAACATTTTATGAATGCCCGTATTGACCAAAAAGGGAAACACGACCTTTCTTGCTAACTTTTTATGTATTGGTAGATTCAAGAAATTATTTTTTTAATGTTTGTGTCAAAAAAGTTTACAAAAGTACTCAAAAAGTATCATCCTTATATTGCATGATCAGAAAAAGTTAATTGTTCATTTAATTGCAATTTTCTTATCGTTCTTAAATTCAAATCATAAAATATTTGATGTACTTTTTTGCTTTTTAACTAATTTGTTTTATTTTTGTATAAATTCTATAGATATGAAAAAAATAACTCTACTATTTGCTTCTTTATTTGCTTTGAATTTTGTTGCGTTGGCACAATCCAATTTAGTTCCTAATTCTAGCTTTGAAACCTACACCACTTGTCCCGATTTTTCTGGTCAATTGAATTATGTAAATGATTGGAATAATGTAAATTTAGTCTATGGCAACTTTAGTTACGGTTCTCCTGATTTTTACAACACTTGCAGTACAGATCCATTAGCTTCTTTGCCAAATAATAATTTTGGCACAGTTACAGCTTTTGATGGAAATAGTGTTGTAGGTTTAGTAATTTATAATTATGATATTGTTGATTACAGAGAATATATGTCAGCTCAGTTAAGTCAGCAATTAAATCCTGAAAACACATACAATATTAAATTTCGAATGACTGGAGGTACAAATCAAGGTTATAGATTTCATTCTCACAATTTTGGAATTGTGTTTTCACAAACTCCTCTTGCACAAGCTACTTGGTCAATAATTAATGAGGTTCCTCAAGTAGAAATTGATACCATGTTAAATACAAGTACATGGCAGGAATATAGCTTTACCTATACACCTGATAAAACATACGACTATATTACACTTGGAAGCTTCAGACATGATGCTGATATAAATGCTGTTTTTAGCCAGAATTCGGTAAATAAGTATTCATATGTTTATATTGACGCCATTGAAATAAAAGATGCAAATCAAACTGGCTTAAGCAATAATACAATTTCTGATTTAAAATTACAGTATATCAACAATAATATAATAATTTCAAATCCAGATAAAGTTCTAATAAATTCTATTGTTATTACTGATATTCAAGGTAGGGTAATTCAAACTGAATCATTAAATAAGTCAGATAATACAACAATTGATTTGACTGATGATTTAAGCTCAGGTGTCTATTTTGCAACTATTAATTCAACATTGAATTCAAATACTTATAAATTTGTTGTGTCGAAATAATATTTTTGATTCTTATAAATTTTATATTTGTGGTTCATATATAATTAATTGACTACAAAAACATTTAACCCAGACGATTTTTGGCAAAGCCGCTTAACTAAAGTAGAAGGCCTTGAAGGTGTTGGCTATGCAAAACTTGGCAAGCCTTTTAATATTTGGGGTTACAAGGTGCGCAAGCAAGCCTTTTACAATATTATAAGCCCTTTAAATTATAATTTCAAGGATGCCGAGGTGCTAGACATTGGCTCAGGAACTGGCTTTTACATTGCCATTTGGAATGCATTAAAAGCTAAAAAAGTAATTGGCTTGGATATTACCGAAGTGGCAGTGGAGAATCTTAAAACTAAATTTCCTGAACACGAATTTATACAACTCGATATTGGAGATGAAATAGGGAAATTGAAATCTACTCTTGGCCATAAGGATTTTATTTCTGCCATGGATGTGCTGTTTCATATTGTTGATGACCAGCGCTTCGATCGTGCGGTACATAATATTGCCTCTTTACTAAAACCAGGAGGTTATTTTGTTTATTCCGATAACTTTTTAAATGGCGAAACAATTAGAACCATGCACCAGGTATCCCGTTCAAAAAAATATTTGATGGAATTATTTGATAAAGCGGGCTTAGAAGTAGTGTCTCATAAACCATTTATGATTTTAAGTAATTATCCCATCGATAGCAAAAATAAATTGCTACATGCCTATTGGTTTTTACTAGAAAACACCACAGCTTTGATTAAACCATTAGGACATTTGTTTGGTGCAATACTTTATCCGATTGAGAAAATATTACTCAAACAAATGAAAGACAGTCCTAGCTCAGAGATTGTTTTGTTGCGTAAAAAAGCATAATACTCAGGATAAATTAATTTCGAATCCTGCGTCTGAAAGATGTTTCCAAAAATCGGGGTAAGATTTTGAAACAACATGTTCGTTTTCAATAATTATACGATCAAAAACCATTGCTAAAATTGACTCAGCCATAGCCATTCTGTGATCCTGGTAAGTTTTAAAAATCGAATTTTCTATCAGGTGAGGTGTATTGTTTTCAATATAAAAATCATCATTTGAATTGACTGTAAGTTTACCTCTAACCTTTATTATTTCAGCAGCAATAGCTGCAATTCTATCCGTTTCTTTGACTCCTAAATTTGAGGCATTATTTACTTGCAAAGGCAAGCCCAAAGCCGCATTCAAAAATGCAAATGATTGCACCAAATCAGGATTGTCAACAAAATCAAAGATATGTATAAAGCCGCTGCCATTTAATTTTGTAAGCCTTACTTTATCTTGGTCAAATTGACTTTTTACACCATAAATGCTAAACAAATCGCTTGTTATACAATCGCCTTGGAGACTATGTTTTTCTAACCCTTGTAAGTCTATTTCACATTCATTTGACAAGGCGGCAAAAGCATACCAGTAGGATGCTGCTGTCCAATCAGACTCAACAGTAAAAGTGTCGCAGTTTGTTTGATAAACTCCATGCTGTACGCGTATTATATTTCCCTCGAAATCAACCTTTGCACCGAAATTTCTCATCAATGCCATGGTCATTTTGATATAAGAAACTGACACTATTTTTCCTTTCAATTCAAGTGTTAAGCCTTCTTTAAAATAAGGTGCTACCAACATTAAAGCTGTTATAAATTGACTGCTTATGCCTGCTTCTATGGTAATTTCCCCACCAATAAGTTCCTTGCCTACAATTGACAAAGGTCCATTGTTATTGTTTGATTTAATATCTGCACCTAGTTGATTTAATGCATCAATTAGGCTTCCGATGGGTCTTTTCATCAGCTTTTCACTTCCTTTCAATTCATAATGTCCAGGAATAATTGCTAGCAAGGCCGTAAGAAATCTGTAAGAGGTGCCAGCTTCGCCAACATTTACTATAATATTATTTCCATCTGCTTTTGCATCATTATTTTCAATTTGACTTAAGGCATTGACTAAATCCTGGGTATCATTGCAATGACTCAAGTTATCAATTTTAAAATGTTTTTTCATCAAAAATTGAATAATAAGTACCCTGTTGCTTATACTTTTTGAAGCGGGTAACTTTATATTGGCTTTAATGATCTTGCTGGGATGGAATATTGAAATCATGCGTGCACAAAGGTCTATTTTTTTAAGATAATACGTGCTTTTGCTAACAAACTCCTTGTTGATTAACACAAATTAACGCGTTTTAACTTTATTAATACATTATTATTTTTGGATATGTAGATTGATTTTATAGTTTCGCAACGCAATTTAAAATAAAGCAAACAAAATATGTAATCACCAGCTGCAAAAGCGAGCACTAAATTAAATCAATGACCAAAAACAAAAACATTATTCTTGGCCTTCTGTTCGCAACGTTCAGCATCTCTGCTTTCGCAGAAAAAGATATCAAGCCCGAAAAAAAAGAAACCATCGTTTCTACAGAAAAAGATACTGTTCCATTTAAATTTTCAAATCCTGCCACCTTTGATGTGCCTTTAGTTGAAAGTTTTGATGATGTTGACAATTTCGATTTCTCCTCTTCTGAAAGTTATAACAATTTTGATCCAACATTTGATTATTACGGAATTTGGGATACCATTAGCGTAAACCCATATAAAATTGATTTAACTAAGAAAGAAGATACTACAGAAATTTTACTCAACGATCATTATCAGTGCGATTATCAGCACCCTTTTTGTGGTAAAGTAACTTCACATTTTGGCCCTCGTGGAAGATACCGTTATCATTATGGAATTGATATAGATTTAGAAACTGGCGATACTGTAAAATGTGCTTTTGAAGGAACTGTTAGAATCTCTCGTAGAAGTTCAACTTTTGGAAACGTAGTTGTAGTGCGTCATAAAAATGGTTTAGAAACTATTTATGCGCATCTATCAAGATTAGATGTTAAAATTGGCGACCATGTTGAAGCTGGCGATTTGCTTGGCCTAGGCGGAAATACAGGTCGTTCAAGAGGAAGCCATTTGCATTTTGAAGTGAGATACAAAGGAATGGCTATCAATCCTGAAAATATAATTTCTTTTGAAAATGGAAACTTACTTGTTGATAAATATCTTGTTGATAAACATTCGTTCAACTATGTAAAAGATTACACTAAATACAAAGGAAAATCTCACTACTATCAAGTTAGAAAAGGCGATACCTTAGGCAAAATAGCGCAACGTCATAAAACTTCCATAAGTAAATTGTGCAAACTAAATGGCATCTCTAAAAAAACTATTTTACGCCCTGGTAGAAAGTTAAGATTAGCATAATCGTTTTAATAATTTATTGAAAGCGCTCTTAGATTTAAAATTTGAGAGCGCTTTTTTTATGTCATATCTTTTCCTAATTATGCTATTACTTATTGTTGGCAGATGCGCTCAGCCTTGGACAAGATTATGAAAATAAAAATTACGTAAAGTTGGCGGTGACGCTCAACCTTGAACAAGATTATGAAATAAGGTTGGCAGACACGCTCAACCGTGGACAAGAGTCTGATTTAAGCTTAGCGGGGACGCTCAAATTTGGACAATAGTATGTTTTAAAAAATGCTGGAGAAAATACATTTTACCTCAATATCTCTAACCTATATGCATCAAGCTTAATAAGAATAAAAAGCAAAATAGTAAAGCTCCATAAGGAAGAGCCACCATAACTAAAAAATGGCAAAGGAATGCCTATTACAGGAGCCAGTCCAATTGTCATACCTACGTTTACCATCAAGTGAAAAAATATGATGGAGGCCACACCGTAGGCATATATCCTGCTAAAGGGCGATCGTTGCCGCTCTGCAATAAATAATATGCGTAGCAATAACAACAAAAACATTACTACAACCAC
>JBILPB010000166.1:0-6395 GCA_044374175.1 Bacteroidia bacterium
ACGATTTACGATTTTTGATTTAGCGATTTGCGAATTTTAGAATTTTGATTTACGATTTACGATTTACGATTTTTGATTTAGCGATTTGCGAATTTTAGAATTTTGATATAGGATTTTTGATTTACGATTTTTGATTTAGCGATTTGCGAATTTTAGAATTTTGATTTACGATTTACGATTTTTGATTTACGATTTTTGATTTAGCGATTTGCGAATTTTAGAATTTTGATTTACGATTTACGATTTACGATTTTTGATTTAGCGATTTGCGAATTTTAGAATTTTGATTTACGATTTACGATTTTTGATATAGCGATTTGCGATTCACTTATTTGTGAAAGTCGATTTACTTGCTTTAAATTAACGAAAAATTTATTTGAGATTTTTTGATATAATTTAAATTTTATCTATTGCCCTTATTAATTACCCTCTACTCACAGATTATTTTTAATACGTTTTATTTTCTAGCGTTAGGGATAGTCGTGGAAATCTTTTTTGGTGTGCCAAAAAAATTGTAACAAATAGCCCGGTTGCTGCTGGGGCAGCAAAACGCCCAAATTGTTAAATGATTATGAAATTATAATTTGAATTAATTCATTTGAGCTATAGTATGGATGATTAAAGATTAATTTAGTTTAGTGTAAAAATAGTTTCAATTTTGCAATTTATTCTTTTGATGTTTTATTTTAAAAATAGCTGATGTCTTACAAACCCAATTATAATCGTATGTTGAGCTTGATTGATGAAGTGTTTTCTACACGGAACGATGCAGAGCAAATACAGGTTACACCCCATCAAATGGAAAAGTTTAATCAAATTCATAAAAATTGTTTAACAGAATTTGCAGATGAGCTTGGGCCTCTAATTTGGATACTCCTTATTCCAACTACAAGTTTGGTGATGCAAGATTTTCTTACAGGTAAAATTACTGAAAAAGGGCTTTTAGAGAATACGCCTATTGGTGTACCATATGATGTTGTGTACTTATGCTCAGCAACTACGCTGCCTGAGGCAAGAAATCAAGGGAAAACAAAACAATTATGTTTGAGTGCCATTGAAGAAATACGAAAAAATAATGCGATTGAAAAATTGGTTGTTTGGCCCTTTACTAAAGAAGGAGAAGCACTTGCAAAAAGTATTGCAAATGCTTCTTTGTTAGAATTGTTTTTTAAGTAAACGTACTATTTCCCTTTCCAAATAGGCATTCTACCAGGTGTGTAAGGTGCATTATTTTGATCTAGAATATCTTCCACTTTTTTAATGGAGTCATCTACTTCTTTTAAAGTGGCTAATACAGCATTAAATTGTGTAGCTGCTATTTCAAAACTATTCAGAAATGTTTGTGTAGGAGCTGCACTTACATTCCATAAAGTGTATTCAATACTTCCTATACGACCACTTATTGCTGGGGATGTTTCAAATTCGCGTTTTGCCAAAGTTGCATCTCCGTTCAATTGTGTGTTTATGTCTATTAATTTTTTATCAATGGCTATAATTTCGGCAGGTAAATTGTCTAATTTTTGTGGGGTTTCATTTATAGCTGTTTTTATATATTTCATTTTGTTGCTTAGCTCCGCTCTATAGCTATCAGCTGTTCCAACAGCTCTTCGTAAATCGCTTACTTTTTTGCAAAATGCGGTAAGTTGTTTTTTTTCTGTTTGCGCTAAGGCATCGGCATTTAATGTTTTAGTATTGAATGCAACAGCAGGCACTAATTCAGTAACCACTCCATTTTCCACTTTACTTAAAGAAACTTTGTAAGTTCCAGGCATGGCTAAATAACCATTTTCTAATTGATCGTATGGATTACTTGGATCAGGTGTATGAAAACTTATTGGACCTGCGGAAGCATATCTTAAATCCCATACTATTCTATTCAAACCTTTCTTTGCAGCAGCTTTTAATTTTCGCACTACAGCGCCACTTTCATCAGTGATGGTAAATAGTAGATAGGGGTCAGTTTGTGTATCTTCTAATCTTAAACTATCTATGCTTGGATAAAATACCGAAGCTCCTTTTTTAATTTTTTCTTTTTCTGCTTCCTGACGTTTTTCTTTAATGGTTTTAATATCATCTTTTAAATAATATGTAACAACAGCTCCAATAGCGGGGTTGGGTGTAGCATAAAAACTCTCGCCCTGAAAACCTTTTAAAGGGCCGCCCCACTTGCGCCATTCGTTAAACATTATGGCATCTTTTACAGGTAAAATTAAGGCCTCTTTTTGCATTGCTTGTGCATTAATATTTCTTAAAGCACTATAGTCATCAAGTATATAGAAACCTCTACCAAATGTGGCTACTACTATATCGTTTTCTCTTTTTTGAATAGCAATATCTCTAATGGCGGTAGTAGGTAAACCACCTTTTAATTGTATCCATTGCGTGCCACCATCAAACGTAAAAAATAGACCAAATTCAGTACCAGCAAATAATAAGTTTGGATTTACATGATCTTCTTCTAGGCTATACACGCTGCCTCTTACAGGCAAGTCGCCTTGTTTTGGTTGCCATGTTTTTCCTCCATCTGTGCTTTTAAAAATATAAGGTTTAAAATCGCCATAACGATGATGATTAAAGGCTGCATAAAAAACATTTTTATCATGTTTAGAAGCGATAATTTGATTTACATAAGTATTCTTTGGAACGCCAGGTATATTGTCAATTTTAGTCCAAGTTTTACCACCATCGTTAGTTACATGGATTAATCCATCATCAGTGCCCACAACCAAATTGTTTTCATCGAAATAGCTTTCTGCCACTGTAACTAACTGACCATAAAAGTCGGTTGATTGATTTTTTGCAACAGCATCAACACTCCATACTTTACCCATCATTGGTAATTTATTTCTATCTAATTGGCGCGATAAATCATCACTGATGCAAGTCCATGAATTACCTTTATCATCACTTTTAAAAAGTTTATTAGCACCAAAATAAATGCGGGTATGTTTATGAGAAGAAACCAATAATGGACTGTCCCAATTCCAACGCAAAGCCTTTTCATTTGCGCCTTCTATTGGTTTGATATCCATCAATTCACCTGTTTTTTTATCGAATCTTCCAAGTCCTCCATATTGTGATTGGCAATAAACAGTATTTGGATCTTCAGGATCTACTTGAGATTCAAAGCCATCACCTTCTTGCGTAAAAAACCAATCAGCATTTGTTATACCATTGGCATTAATGGTTCTTGACGGGCCTCCTAAGGAATTATTATCTTGTGTTCCGCCATAAACATTATAAAACGGTAAGGCATTATCCACAGCTACTTTATAAAATTGAGTGATAGGCAAATTAGCCTTGAATTCCCAATTTGCACCAAAATCATACGTTTCGTAAACGCCACCATCGCAACCTGTTAGTAAATGTTCTGTATCACTAGGATCTATCCATAAAGCATGATTATCTACATGCTTATATTTTTCTCCAATTTTATTAAAAGTTTTACCACCATCTTTTGACACCATCACCCAAAAGTCAACGTAGAATACTTTATTTACATCTTTAGGATCACAAAATATTTCACCATAATAATTTCCTGCAGTGCTATTGTCGCACATTTTAGTCCAACTCGATCCGCGGTCGGTACTGCGAAATACGCCACCATTTTTTCCACTTGCTTCAATTATTGCGTAAATATAATCAGGATTTACGGGAGAAATGCTTAAGCCGATTCTGCCTTTATCACCTGCTGGCAAGCCATTTGATAAAGTATCCCATGTTAAACCACCATCATTACTTTTATATAAATTCGATTCTGGTCCACCGCTTATAAAAGAATAACCTTGACGAAATCTTTGATGAGCACTAGCATATAAAATATTACTGTAGCGTGGATCAATGTGTATTTCATTAAAGCCAGTATAGTCACTTACATTCAATATTTTTTTCCAATTTTTTCCCCCATCTGTTGTTTTATAAATGCCTCTATCGCCACCTTTACTCCATAGTGGACCATAGGCTGCTAGATATACTATATCAGAATTTTTAGGATCAACTTTAATCATACCTGTATGCTCAGAATTTTTTAAGCCCATGTTTTTCCAGGACTTTCCACCATCGGTAGATTTATAAACACCATCACCATACGATGCACTTCTTTGATTGTTATTTTCACCGCTACCTACCCAAATTACATTGGTATTATTTGGGTCATAAACCACACATCCAATAGAGAATGAGCCCTCTTTCTCAAATACAGGCTCATAAGTGTTTCCACCATTTGTTGTTTTCCAAACACCACCTGCTGCAGCTGCAACAAAATATTCCTTGTGATTTTGTGGATTAACTGCAAAGTCAACAACGCGGCCCGATGTTAATGCTGGTCCTATACTTCTGAACTTTAGTCCATTGAAAGAGGCAGCGTTTAAGGTATTTTTCTTGCTGTCGGTAATAATGTTTTTTGGTTGTGCTAAAACCACTGTTGATTGCAAAATCCATAAAAACAAAATAGAACTTTGTAAATATTTTTTCATGATTAATTTTTTATGAGGGAATAAATGTAAAAATAGCAATTGATTTAAAAAGTTTATGTCATTTAATTTAACAAGAATTTAAGAAGTGTTCGATAACGATACACTATTAATATTGCATTATAGCAACGTTTCTAAAGAAATAGAAATTCAATTTTGAAAGACTTGTATATGAAAATTAGTCCTTTTAATAATCACATTTTGATTACTCAATTTATAATTAATCAAGAATAATTAATTGGTCATAAACAGTCTCATTAAGTCTAATTCTTGTCAAATAAATTCCTTTTGCATGTCCACTTAAATCAATAGAGAAACCCTCAACCTTATTTTTATAAACTTTGCTGTAAATTTCATCACCTACATAATTATATACTTCAATGATTATGGTATTTTCTAGTTTTGCTTTATTAGACAACTTAACATTAAAAATTCCATTTGTTGGATTTGGAAATAGGCTTATTTCATTGGCATTCAAATTATTTGTTGAGGTAATTAAACAAGGAGCTACAAAAGCTGCATTGGGAGAGCCTTCGGGGCATCCATCTTGCCAATTATTGCCATCGTTAAAATTACCATTAATGTCAACTATTTCAAGCGTAAAACCATTGCCATCAGCGCCTTGTGGCCAAGGTGAATTTTTCTCGTAATAAACTGATTGATATAAACGCCCTGTATTATCAAACAATCTAGCGGCCTCACCATTACTGCTCAAACCAAAATTAAATTGACCAATAAAGCCTGATATTCCAGGAAAGCGACTTAAGAAAAGTAAAGAATCGAATACAATTACCAATCTTTCAGCAGGTTGAAGTATAGTATTTAATGGAATATTATAATTGTGCGTATCATCACCATCCCTAAATTTCCAATTAGAAATATCTATTGCATTATTTGAAATATTTTGCAACTCTATCCAATCTCCTGCATTAGCTGATGCTGACGATTTATAATTTATTTCACTAAAAATAATATTTTCTGAACAAGGGACGAATGGGCCACCAGGAGAGCCACCAATACAACCTGTAAACCAACTTGAGTAAAGATTCGGATTTAATGTATCATTTAATAACTCTAAGGTTCTACCATACCCATCGGCTGCCATTGGCCAAGGTAGGGAGTCATAATAGTGAGAAGTTATAATCAATAAATTATTATCATCTGATAGAGTTAAAGCTTCATTAGAATTGCTGAATCCAAATCCTAGAGGTCCGTAACAATTAACCTGTGGAAATTGAGAATGAAAAAGAGTTGTATCCTCTGCTAACACAAGATATGCTCCTGAAGGGATAATGGTATTCGCAGGAAATATGTAATTATTTGTAACATTACTATCTGTAAAATGCCATCCCGAAATATTTAATGGAGCATTACCATAATTATGAAATTCAATCCAATTGCCAGCATTCCTTGTGCTATCAGAATTGTAATTTATTTCTGAAATTGCAATGTTTCCGAATGAATTTGAAGGATTAAAAATGGCTTTAAATAAGGTTGAAGAACTTATGTTAAGTGTAAGCGAAGTGTTTGTATCTATTATATTAAAAATTGCATTAGTGTCCCAATAAGCAAATTCATATCCTATATTGGGAATTGCAGTAATTTTAACTGGATTTCCATTAAAATAAACTCCTGTCCACGGCAATATTTCAGGTATAATGGTACTTATTTTAATTTTTCCAGCTCCTATAGGAAATACATCAAGCGTTACATCAACTTGTCCATTCAATGAAAAGTTATTTTGAATATCATCTCTTACCACGTTTGTTCTCACTGCAAGTTGTGAGAGGAATGTTTGATGATTATTGACAAATGAATTCATTTGACCATTGATATTATTTGGATCGCCCCAACGTGCATATTCTTTAGGCATTTCAATAACAGTCTGATTAAAGCATGAATTTGCAACTGCAGCAAGTCTGT
>JBILPB010000034.1:0-25466 GCA_044374175.1 Bacteroidia bacterium
TCGGCATAGCGGTTAATGAAATAATTTTTAAAACGTGGGTTTTGAATACTTTGTAAAAAGATATTGATATAGGGATTGTTCGGATCAGCCCCCAGCACATATCCAATATGATCATCATAGGCTGTAGAAAAGCCAAAAGGTTCCATTGATCCTTCTAAATCGATCAAGCAAAAACGCCAGCGAAAATCACTTGCATTTGACCTGTAAATTTTTATGTTATTACCTGGCCAGTCAACATTGCCAGCCCATGTTTCAGCAATAATATAATCATTGTAATATTCCATATCAAAGTATTGGTCTGCTTCATTCCAATAACCAGTATCTAAAGGGTTTAAATTATTAAAACTATCATAGTCGGTATAAAAAGTATCAATAGAACCCTCAACTGCTCTTAAGGCATAGCCTTGCCATGCACTCAATGATAATATATCTAAGGAATCTGAATCAGCGTTCTCTGTTTCTTCAAAAAATTCTGCATCAAATTTTTCTCTTAATTCGTACAAGCCAAAATAAGCGCCATTGATATATACTGTAATTGGTCGCCAAGCTGAATAATAGTTCTTTGTTTCAGCACCCATCCCTTCAAGGTGAGTAGCATCTTTATAGGGTAAAGTCAAATAATAATTACTTCCATTTCTTAGGTAGAATTTACTATATTTAGTTCTTGATGGTTTATTAGGAATTACTAAATGATTGATTGGCCCTTCTCCTAAAACAGGGTCATCGAGTTCAACTCTAAATGAATGTTGAGGATGGGAGCGACTACCACCTAATCCACCATCCACTTGCATGCCTGCATGTTGAGAAAAAATTAATTGCTGAGCCGTATCAAAATACTCAACATAAGCAGCTTTTTCCCAATCAAACTGCCAATTGTCGAAAATTCCATTTGCTCCGTAGAGGTTTGTTTGATCAGTGATAACAGAAAGAATTGGGGTTACATGGCTTATGCCAAACAAGTAACTGGCAGCAACAGTTTCACTTGGCAATTCATTGGCAGAAAATGCTTTTGCCTTGAGCACACTTGAGTAAAATACTTGAATAGGATTTCCAGTGTAAAGTGTTGAATTTAAATCAGGATCATCTCCATTTAGTGTGTATCTAATGGAACTTCCTGGTCCATTGGGATTAGTAAAGCTTACAGAAAGAGCCGAATTGTAGATTCCTGATGGAGCAGATATTGTTGGAGGTAATAAATAAGTAGTATAGGTTTGTGATAAATTATTGGTGCTTTCTGGAGTGCCCGTAGCAAAAAAAACAACATTGCTTGATGCATCAGGCGACAAACCCACACTATTATCAATTTGAGCACAATTAACATTTAAAGCACTTAATAATTGTTGTGTGGGCGAGTACAAATAAACAATTTCGCTATCAGAGTCAATTTTGAAATTAGTATGCAATCTTAAATTTGTATCAACAATTTCAAAAGCTGAACTTACTTCAGTGTTGGAAACTAATTTCATCGAAAAATCAACATAATCATAAAAAGTATTTTGGTCAGTAGAGACCACATCAAAAGCTAAGCTCGAAATGTTTCCCGCACTGAGTCCAGCCGCAATTAATTCAGCAGCTGGGAAAATCATTTGATTTTTTGCAGCCCAATACCAGTTACCATAAGGTGCTGGATAATCATAAGGTGAGTTTTGAACAGTTCCATTTCCAACTTGTACATTATTAAATTTTATATTTGGTCTTTGCGATACTTTTGCACCAAATGCTGCTTGACATATATTAGGCCCACCATCCTGAAAGGCTAAAACTGTTGAAAAATAAGATGTACTGTTTTGATTAAAAACTGAATTAGTAGTATAGCCAGTAGAGCTATATGAACAAGTATTAAGTAGAATAGAAGAAACTCCATCCCAATAGAAAGGTGTTGAAAAATTGTGGTTATTCCAACCTATCGATGGATTGTAATTTAATTCATTTAAAACATTAATAAACCCTGAAATTGGTTTCCGATTCTTGTCACTACAAAATACAATTTTGTATTCGCCAGGTAAAATATTAATATTAGGAAATGTCCATTTTGCAGGTGAAGTTGTATCATCAGTTAAAGCATAATTAAGAAGCTGAACGGTATCCGTTCCTGCATTGTATAATTCAATCCAATCAGGGAAATCTCCATCTTCATCAGCTATGGTAGAGTAATTTTTGTTAGAGCCTTCATTAATTACAATTTGTGCCTGCATTGTTTGAATTGAAAAATAGAAGCAGGCTAATATTATTTTACAGTAAATTTTATTCATATAATAAATTGAAAAAGGAAGCGTAATAATACAGAATTAATTTTGATTTGATAAATTTGTATGAATATTTGTGGCGATAGTTTGATGAAAACAAGGAAACATAAATTAAATTTAAATGTTATTATTTTGGAACATTATTAATGCAAAAAACATGAAAGATTTGATATCACAATTTTCAGCGCAATTCTTCAAGAAGTACATTGCCTTTTCTTTTCTATTGCTTATAAATTCAACGATTTTTGCTCAACAACCAATTTGCAATCCAAACGGTAATTTAATCATATTTTCAAATTATGATGGCGGTCAGTTAAATATCAATGTAGATGTAAATATTCCTAATCTAAAAATTGGAATCGTATCTTATGAAAGTGCTGAAGTAGTTATATCTGGTGCTTTTGCTGGTAATGTAACGGAAGTTATTTATGCAGGAGTTCAGGGCACCAATAATAATTGCGGGCCCAGTATTCCTAACACAACAATTACTGGGGTTCCAATTTCCAATTATAGCATCTTAACTGCACCACCGGTAACTTCAAGTAATCCGAATGGTTATAACTTTGGCATTATATGTGGTTATAGCTGTGATATCAATTCTTCACAAGGCGGATGCAATACCATCGATCAAATTGTGAATTATTTTAACGTCAATCTTGGTGGAACTTTATATGCGTTGAGTGTACAATATAACTGCTGGGTTAACACTACCACATACACTGTATCTGGTTTGTCAGGTGTTTGTTGTTCTTTGCCTTTATTAACTCCAACAGCCGATTTTACTTTAACAAGTGATACAATATGTGTTGGTGATTGTATCAATTTAACTGATGCATCTTCAAACAACCCTACTTTGTGGAGTTGGGCTATGACAGGTGCCTCAACTGCCACTTCATCACTACAAAATCCAACAAACATTTGCTACAATGCCGCAGGCAATTATACTATTACTTTAACCGCAAGTAATGCGAACGGTGCTGATACTGAAACTCAGAATTTGGTTGTACTTGCAAATCCAACTGCATCAATTTCATATGCAGGGAGCCCTTATAATGGCGCACTTTCAGCACCACAACCTGTAAATCAAACTGGTGTTGGAGGTGGTGTATATACTGCAAATCCAGCGGGGTTAAATATTAATCCAACAACAGGTCAGGTAACACCTTCTTTGAGCACACCAGGTACTTACACTGTAACATATACTATTGCAGCAAGCGGCAACTGTAGCGGGTTTTCAACTACAACAACAATCACTATTAACGCACCTTCAGGTGGTTTTAACTGCGATCCTAATGGCAATGTAATTATATTTACAAACTATGATGGTGGGGAATTAAATATTAATATTGATCAAAATATTCCTAATCTAAAAATTGGAATTTGTACCTACGAACCTGTAAAAGTAACCATTAGCGGTGCTTTTGCTGCTAACGTAGCACAAGTATTGTATGCTGGTTTTAACTCAACGCAAAATAATAATAATTGCAGCATAGGTAATTTTCCTACTCAGATAATTGGTGTACCACCAGCCAATCAGAGTATTTTAACTATACCGCCAGTTAATGTTAATAATCCAAACGGGTATAATTTCGGTATCGTTTGCGCTTATAGTTGCGATGCAAATTCAAACCAAGGTGGTTGCAACACCATTGATCAAATCGAAGATTATTTTATGACGCAGTTAGGCGGTACCTTGTATTCTTTAAATGCACAATATTGTTGCTGGTTAAATAGCAATACCTATAGTGTAAGTTCGTTAAGCAATGCATGTTGTTTGTCAACTACACCATCGGCAACATTGAGTTATAATGGTTCTCCCTTTTGCGCATCTATTACAACACCGCAAAATGTAAATTTAGTAACCAACGCAAGCGGAACTTTTTCAGTAATACCTGCTGGTTTATCCATTGACCCTATTACAGGTGCTGTGCTTCCTTCGGCAAGTACACCTGGCATTTACACTGTTTCATTTTCCATGCCGGGCTGCCCGAATGTGGTGGCAACTACCACTGTTGAAATTAACAATAATCCAACAGCCACAATATCTTATGCCGGTCCTTATAGTACCAGTATTTCAACCGCACAAGGGGTAAATTTAACTGGCACCAATGGTGGGGTGTTTTCATCTTCTCCTGCTGGTTTGAATATTGATGCAGTGAGTGGTGATATTAATCCTTCATTAAGTACAGCAGGCACTTATACAATAAGCTATACAATTGCCGCAAACCCTCCTTGCCAAAGTTTTATTACTACTGCAACTGTTGTTATTACTGCCGGTACAGGAATATGTGATCCCAATGGAAATGTTATTATTTACTCTAATTATGAAGGTGGTGTGCTTAACATTAATATCGATCAGAATATTCCAAATTTAAAAGTTGGAATCTGCACTTATGAAGCAACTGAAGTTAATTTCACTGGTCCATTTGTTGGCAATATTACAGAAGTAATTTATGCCGGTTTCAATGGGTTGAATAATACAAATTGTGGAATCAATATTCCAACTACCGTTATTAATGGTGTGCCTCCCTCAATTGTCAATATTTATTCAACTACTACAAATAATATTGCGGCAACTACTTATTTGGGAGAGCCAGCAGCTCCCGGTTTAGCTGCACTTGTAAATTGTATGACTGGCGCAAGTGGATGCACTAATGGAAATGCAGGAGGTGGGAATTCATCGCCACAAATTGTACAATATTTTTTGTCAGAATTTGGCCTTGGTGCTGTTTTGTTTGCTCATCAAACCCAATACAATTGTTTTAGTGGAAACTACTTGTTAAGTGCTGGTGGAAATTGCTGCTTGCAAACGCCTACAACTCCCCCAAATCCAATTTATGCAGGAGGTAGCAATTACAATTTTATTCTGCCAGAAGATACTATACTTTGCAGTTCAAGTATCACCATAGATTTATCATTTTATCCTGTATTATTTCAACCTCCAACCTATCCAGGTTATGTCTGGAGCGATGGAACCACCGGCCCAATTATTAATATCACACAACCTGGTACATATTCATTTACAGTGGGCGATTATTGTCATTATGGAAATAATTTATTAACCGATACCATTGTTGTATTGGCCTGCTGCATACAGCCACCTGCGCCAATTACTTCGGGTAATACAAGCTATTGTTTTGGAGATGTTATTAATCCATTAATTGCCACTGCACAAAATAATGGTACAATTACCTGGTATAGCGATGCCACTTTAAATAATGTATTGGGCACTGGTAATAGCTACACGCCTGCATTAGCTTTGGGGAATAATGCTTTTTATGTAACCGAAACTGACGCAGGCTGCGAAGGCCCTGCGGCAATTGTTACAATAGTTTTAAATCCAATTCAAAATACATCCTTTACTTACTCCGATAATCAGTTTTGTCAAACAAGTGGTAATGCAACTGCAATTATAACTGGCGCTAGTGGTGGAGTTTTTACGTCTGTTCCTGCTGGTGTAAATTTTATTGGTACAGCAGGCGAAATAAACTTTAATGCGTCTAGCACCGGAAATTTTAATATTATATATACTACACAGGGAGCTTGTGCTAGCTCAGATACTTTTGATATTACAATTACTCAAGCGCTAAATGGAGGATTTATCTACAGCGATTTTTTCTATTGTAACACTAGTCCTAACCCAACGGCAATAATAGATACAAGTGCTGCTTATGGCTTATTTTCTTCTAATCCTACATCGCTCGTTTTTGCCGATATCTCTAATGGTACAATTAATCTTTCTGCAACGCCACCGGGTATATATACTATTACCAATTTTATCCCTGCTTCAGGTGGATGTATTGCTTATAGTGGTTCCTATACTTTAACGATTACGGCTCCGCCAAATGCAACTTTAAATTATAATAATTCCAACTATTGCTCTGGTGCTAATGTTATTGTTGAGCCTGCTATTACAGGCACAATTGGTGGCGTTTTTACAAGCAATTCAAATACAATTGCTGTTGATAATCAGAGTGGGAATATTAATTTAAATAATTCATTAGCTGGAAATTATTTAATCACCTACACTATTCCTGCTGCTAATGGATGTAGTCAATTTATAACAACAGACCTTGTTCAAGTGCTACCAGGACCGCAACTGGAAGTAAGTTCAAGTGTAACAATAAATCAATTTCAAGCTGCCACTTTGGTTGCAACTGGTAATGGATTATTTACATGGAGCAATGGTATTATTAACGATAGCATTTTAGTTAATCCAAAGGAATCAACCGAATACTGTGTAACTTCTACCTTAAATTCATGTGTGGATACTGCTTGCACAATGGTGTATTTAGAGATAGAGTGTGGTGATGTTTTTATTCCCAATGCCTTTTCGCCCAATGGCGATAGTAACAATGATTTACAATGTGTTTTAGGTAACTGTATCGAAAGTATGAACTTTGTTATATATGACCGCTGGGGTGCAAAAATATTTGAAAGTACAACGCAAAATAACTGTTGGGACGGCACATACAAAGGAAAAATGTGTAACAATGGTGTGTATGTTTATCGCCTAGAGGCCACACTTAAAAACAAAGAATTTGTTACCAAGCAAGGAAA
This sequence comes from Bacteroidia bacterium, assembly GCA_044374175.1. Classification (GTDB taxonomy): domain Bacteria; phylum Bacteroidota; class Bacteroidia; order UBA4408; family UBA4408; genus CAIKXD01. The sequence goes on from JBILPB010000034.1 coordinate 6,807, forward strand.
CATAAACTTAATTCGGTAAAAAAAAATATATGCTTCAAAGCGTTAATCATAAGCTAAATCATACTATTTTTTACCTCATCAAAAAACAAATTCAGATAATGGTTTTCATCGTTGTTTAAATAGCGCCACAAAAATAAGGTCATCAAACAATTTGATTATGAAATCGAAGTATTATTGATTTGATTTAAAATTTCCTCAGATAATGGTTTCTCTAAAAAATCTTTCACAAAAGGATAAGAAAATGCCCGCTGCTTATCCCTCTCATCTATTGTTGACGATAACATAAATATTTGCGTGCAATTAAAAAAACGAGGATCAAACTCACTAAGTTTTTCCAAAAAAGCAAATCCATCCATTTCTGGCATCCGAACATCTAAAAAAATAAAATCAGGACATTTTTCTGCCTTCTTAAAACAAGCTTTTAAATATTCAATTGCCTCTGAAGCGGAGGAGTAAGTAATTGTTTCACTCTCGCTAATGAAATTGTGGATAACTTCTGATTGAATGAAGTTAAAAATCTCTTCATCATCAATTAATAAATATTTTTTCATTGATTATTATTTTTGTAGTGGAATTTTTAGATTAACAGTAGTTCCTTCGTTTACTTGCGATGAAATACTTATTTCACCATTTAATTTATTCATAATTTCTTTACAAATGTATAAGCCAAGACCTGTTCCCGCAGTTGATTTGGAGGCACGATAAAACATCTCAAAAATTTTACTCAAATTATCTTTAGCTATACCTTCACCATTATCAGTAACTTGAATTTCTAAGAAATTATTTTCAATTTTTGCATTAATGCTAACACAAGAATCTTCTTTGGCTATTTTTAAATATTTAAATGCGTTACCGATGATGTTTTTTAATAATGTATTAAGCCTAGCTTTATCCGTTATCAAATCATGAGTATAAGAAATTTCGCTTTTAAATTCAACTTTGTTAGGAGTCGAGAACTTTAAATCTTCGTATATATTATTAATCATTTCAGCTAAATTTACTTGCTCAAATGTTAATCCCAAGCGTGAATTTCTCGAGTAATCAAGAATTTCATGAATGGTGCCATCTAATCTAAGAATTGATTTCTCTGCCATTTTAAGATAGTTACTTACTTTCTCGTCCAAATGTGGGGTTTTGAAAACGAGCGACAGTATTCCTTTTACAGAAAGCAATGGCGAACGTAAATCGTGAGAAACGCTGTATACAAAATTATCGAGCTCTGAATTTATTTTTTTTAATTCTTCGTTTTTTTGAAGTAGATTTTTTTCAAAGGTTTTAATTTCGGTAATGTCTATAGCCGAAATTATTATGTTTTCAAGTGTTTTATATTCATCATAAATGGGCAAAATGCTTTGTAAAGTATAACGCTCTTTTCCGTCTATTGCAAAATAACTTTCTTCAATCTGCACAAGTTGATTCGTGGAAATTGCTTCATGTAATTTATCAATTAGTTTATCTGTATGTCCATCCGAATAATGCTGTATACCTATTATTTCACTTAAGCTTTTCCCAACTGCATTTTCCAAAATTATATCCTTTCTATGTAAATGCTGATTTGAATATGTAACAACAAATTCAGGGTTCAACACAATAACCTCAGAGGGAGAATTATTTAAAACATTCTCATAGAAGTTTTTAAGCATAGTTGATTTTGCAAGAAAATCGTCTCGCTCTTTAAGTGCATTTTCCAAGTTTTTTTGCAAGGCCTTAACAGCTGTAATATCTAAAAATACACTGATGTATCCCGAAAGTTTTCCGCTCTGATCACTTGCAGTTCCATAACTTACTAAAAAGGTTTTATTAATCCCGTCTTTTCTTTTGAAATCAATTTCGTGAGAATTTTCATCAAGTTTGTTGTATGATGAAATTATTTTTTGTTTCAACCGTTGCTTTAAAAGTTTATCAGCATCGCTATTAATAGCTAATATCGAAGAATCTTCTAGTAACGTAAGTTCAAAAAACTTTTTATTGGTGTAAATGGCTTTTCCCTCTATATCAGTTTCTATTAAACCTAGATTCATGTTGTCAATAATACTTCGGTATTTTTTTTCACTCGCAATCATATTTTTTTCAGAAATATCTCGCTCATAGGCGTTCGAAATAATTCCAGAAACAGCTCTTAACAATTCAAGCTCACTTTTTGTCCATTTTTTATATACCACACATTCATCAAAACCAATAAAACCAAAAAAATCACCTTTAACAAATAATGGAAATACAATAATAGACTTTATGCTTTGTGGCTCAAGTACCGCTCTTACTTCATCAGGCAGTAATTCAATATTATCCGAATAAATAATACCCTTTTCCAATAAAGTTGTTTTCCAATAAGGTATGTATTCATATTCTACGTAGTTCAGTTCATGTATTTGAGCTTCAATTCCAACATTGCATACCTCAAATGTATTTGAGCAAGCTTTGTTGTTTTCTAGATTTTCAAAAATGTAAACCCTACTTGCATTAGTATGATTTAAAAGCTTATTCAAAACGCCATTTATACGTTGTTTAAACGAGGTAATATGATTAAGATCCAAAGAAATTTCTGCCAATAACTCTTGCTGTTGCAAGTGATGCTTAAGCGTAATTTCATGCTTTTTGTTTTCTGTAATATCTATGCTAGTGCCAATTAATTTAATTACATTTTTACTTGAATCTCTTTCTGCAATTATTAAAGTTTTTAGTGTGTTTATTTCCTTGGTTTTACCATGAATGATTTTGAATTCATCTTCTAGTAGCTCTTCGTTTGAATTGATGAATGCGTTTAATTTTTTCTCCAAACGAATTGCTTCATCAGGGGTATAATAATTTTTCCAGTGAGTAAAAAAATCTTTTTCAAATTCAGAACCATATGCACCAAATTGCTCAAGCAAGATTTTATTATAGGTAGATTTTCCTGTGGCGTAATTTCTTTCCCAAATGCCTATTTGTGATTTCTCAGATATCACTTCAAACCTTGAATTAACACTCAATAATTCATTTTTTGCAAATATCTCTTCAGTAATATCTTTTTGTAATGCTATAAAGTTTTGAAGTTTTCCATGTTCATCAAAAACTGGTGTTATTTGTAATGAATTAAAATATTGGCGACCGTTTTTTTTATAATTAATTAAAGTTACTTCAACATATTCTTTTTGTTGAAGGGCATTTTTTAGCAAATTCAAAGCATCTTTATCAGAATCTTTACCTTGTAAAAATTCCTTTGGTTTTCTGCCTTTTACTTCTTCTAAATGATAACCAGTAATTTTAAAAAAAGCATCATTAACCCATACTATTCTGCCAAACTCATCTGAGATGATAACCCCATTGGTAGTTTTGGTTGCAATTTGAGAAAGTTTACGTAGTTCATCTTCAGACTCAGAAATGATTTTGATTTGATTTCTAATCTTGTCATTTTTTCGAATGTTAGCCATCATCGATTGCACTTGCTGAGAGAACACACTAAAAATAGTTTCGTGTCGGCTTTTTAGTGGCTGATAAATGGGGTCAAACTCTTTACTAATTAAACCAATTAAATACATCTCAATATGCAAATCTTCATCAATGAATTGGTAAAACAAGCCTCTTGAAAAATGTTTAAATGAACTAAATGATTTTATTTTCTCGCTATCAAGAATTATTGATTTTTTATAATCTAATAGTTTACCTAAATCTTCAATCTCTCTGGCAAATTCATTTTTATTATTTTCTCTAAAATCAATAGATTCTGTAAAAAACTGCGAATGCAAAGCATTGTGATTATCCTTCAAAAAAACCACAGAAGATTCCAACTCAAAAATATCAACAATGGTCTCACAAACCAATTGTAAAAACTTTTTTTCCGATAGATCTTTAAATGAATCCTGAATAAAGTGATTTAGTTTTTTATACAAAACTAGCTCATCATCAAGGCGATCCCTCGTATTTATTAACTCCTGCTCAACAGATGAAAAGCGAGTTACGCGTAGTTGTAACTCACGAAAATCTTCCTGTAATTTTTCGAAATCAGAATTACTTTTGTTCATTTTAAATAAATGAAGTATTAATTATCTGTAGATAACGTACAGCGCTGTTGTATAGTTATGATAAGTGTTTTTACCTCCTAAGCGTGCAAACTCACCAAAGCCATACATACCAAGCCATGGAGGACATTCGCCTTGTGTATAAAAAGGATATTGCATTTTACTTACCAATTCTTCCTTAATAATTCTATTAAATAAAAATCTGCCACGTGCCAAACAATCGGCATGAAAAACAGCAACTGGTGTTTTGCCTTGATTACGATTGGTAATCTCTTTTACAATTCTGTCCATTTCACTAAATATCAAATCTTCGTCTCTGGTAGTCAACCATAATTTTGTACCTTCGGTACAGGTGGTTGCGTAGTGCATATCATTACCATCGTGTTTTGTTACTACTCTCAATATATGTTTGTTACCATATTCTTTTGCCAATTCATCGCTTAACGCCTCTCCTAATGCACCAATTGGGATGGTATCGCCACAATGTGCTTCAGCAGTTAAACCCAATCTTCTAGTATACTCTTCCCAGGCTGGTTTTCCATTTAACTCGTGTATGATGTTTCCTGTTGATTTTGTTACTAACATAGGTTCGCCAACAGCAACAAAGCCATGGGTTGCTTGCGTGTCAATACTTAAAGTGGAATCGGCAAAGCCAACTGCATAAGCACCGTGTTCATATACCTGATTGTCTATAGCCTGATAACTGATAAAACCTTTCATGTTATCTGAAGATGTAGCACCAAATATGGTTACTTTTGATCCAAACACTTCCTCAAATGCAGCAATACATTTATCGTTATCAATATCAATGCCTGATGCCAAAAAATAAATCATATTGATATTAGGTTGCTGTTGCTTTAATGATTTTGCTATTTCTATAGTTTTTTCATAAGAATTATAACCATAAATATTATTAGTTTCAGCAACAGCAAAATCATTACCCTTTATAGCCATTACTGCCATGTCTTTCATCGATTCGCTCACTCCTTCTTTGCCTACAACTCCGCAACATGATGCAGCAACAATTTTGGCATCTGGCGCCATCTCTTTTGCCTGATCAACCATTTCCTGAAAATTATGCCCAATAGAGGCATGTAAAATAATAAGATTACTTTTTGCGTAATCATTTCCCATAGCAGATTCAAGGCATTCCATCACTGCTCTTTTTGTATTAACGATTCTTGCACTAGCTGAATAAAATTGTAACATGTTGTTTGTTTTTAAGGGTTATAGATTTTTTTTGATTTATTTTTTTAACATCATCTAATTTTCAGAATATTTAAACTTTACACATATAGAAAAACCATTTTCATTTGAAATAGTATAAGTGCCTTTCAATTGCTTGATAAATATAAATATTAACTTAAAACCAAGTGATTTAGATTTTGTAATATCTACATCAGCAGGCACACCTTTGCCATTGTCTGAAAATATCAGTGTAATATCATCACCATCTTTTTTAAGGCTAATGTTAAGCGTAGGGCTCGAGTTTTCTTTAAACGCATACTTGTAGCTGTTGGTGATCAACTCATTTACCGCTAGAGCCAAAGGTATTGCCTGCTTGGTGGTCAAGTATACCTCATCAAATTCATAATTTACAATAACCGGATTAGATTTGTCATTTAAACGCGAGGTAATTCCAACAAACTCCTTTATGTAAGTTGGCATCTCAATCATACAAAAGCTATTTGATTTATAAAGTTTTTCATGTATTAAAGCAATGGCAGAAATCCTTCTTAAAATTTCATTGAGCTGCCCTATAAAATTCTCATCTTCATTCCTAAAAATTTGCATTTCAATAAGTCCAACTACTAATGCAAGATTGTTTTTTACCCTATGATGAACTTCGCTGAGTAAAGTTTCTTTTTCTTTTAAGGAGTCTTCTAGTGCTTTCGATTGTTCTATTTTATCTGTAATATCAATACCATAACCTATCATAGAATTAAATTGTCCACTAGAGTCAAATACAGGAAAAAAACTCTGAAGAAGGTGCTCCGTAGAGTTATCGTTCCTTTCTATTGTACTTACAAATTCAACAAAATCTCTTTTTTCTAAAGCCTCTGTAAAAAGTTGATGTCTATAATCAGCCAAAGTTGAATCTTTGCTGTATTTTAAACAATAATCAAACTCTGTTTTACCAATAATATAATCGCGTTCCTCTTGTGATTCTATCCCACTTGGGTTTACAAATAAGTATTCATGATTTTTGTTGAAAACCGAAATATCAACAGGTATTGAATTTAATATATTTTCATAAAATTGTTTTTGCTTTTGTATTTTCTGACTTGACATTATCTTCTCCGTAATGTCAAACCTAATTGATATATATTGAAAGATATTACCCTTTTCCTGAAAAGGAACTATGGTGGAATCTACCCAATAAAATGTTCCGTCTTTCTTTTTATTTCTAAAAATCCCTTTCCAAATTTTACCCGAGGCTATGGTACCCCACATTTCTTTAAAAAAATGTGCATCATGAAATTCACTATTCAATAACTTATGTGTAGCTCCTATTAGTTCGTTTTGAGCGTATTGACTAATATCACAAAATGCTTGATTTGCGCTAGTGATTACTCCTTTTTCATCTGTAATAGAGACAATAGCGGCAAAATTAATAGCATCAGAATAATTATTTAGAGAATATAATAATTTTTCTCTTTCACGCTCAAATGACTGCCTTTCAGTAACATCTTTAAAAACAATAATTAAAATAACTTCCTCTGGATGTTGATTGTCCTTTAAAATATCACATTCTAATTCAAAAAATCTTGAATCATTAATTAAAGTAACAAAGCTAATTTTTTGCTTTTGCTCAACGCGAACACATTCTTCTATAACCGAATTAATTTGATCTGAATTATTGAAGTTTTTAAAAAATAATTGAAGATCAAACTTTTCTTTATTTACATATTCGTAAAAAGTATTTGCAAATTCTGATGAAAACTCAATCGCTTTTTTACTAAAATTAAAACTGATAGTTGATAGTCCCGCAAGTTTTTCTGCATTTTCAAGAATAAAGGTAGTTTTTCGTAATGAGTTTGTTTTTTGCTCAATAACCTTCTCATTGTCGTTATTAATAAACTTAAGCTCCTTATTGGCCTTAAACAGTTCTTGTGAACTAACCTTTAAAATATGCTCAAGATGTTCTAAGTCATTGTCGTATGATTGGTATGAATCATTAATAAAATTTAAAAACTTGTTGAATGGTGCAGGTACATTTTCTCTTTCGCCAAAACACTCCTTTATTTGCCTCTTAAGCAAACGGTGAAATTCATTATTCATTTTCAGAAAAAGAAGTTAAGGTCATGCTTTGGTTGTGAAGTTTACAATCGTCAATAAACTTTGATTTAGAGATTTCTCCATTGGAGTAAAAACCAGCAAAAACAACCTCATTGGTAAAATTATCGGTAACGGCTTCTATCTCATCTTGTGTAAGTTGTTTTAATACAATTTTTCTTCCTACACAACTAATTAAAATAACAAGTTCTGGATTTATTTTTGAATTTTCTTTTAAGATATCAGCCGATTTACTTGCTCCAGCTATTACCCGGTTTACATTTGTTTTCATAAGTCTAACAAATGAACCTTCACTCACATTGCCGGCAAAGGTAATGCTATTCTCTTCTTCATTAATCCCCAAAATGGTTCTCACAAGTGATTCAGAATTTTCGCTATCTCTCATCTCAATAGGAAAGTAAAAGGCAGAGGCAGGTAACTCAGCAGCTTTATCACCTAAATAAGATTTATATAAGTCAAGTGCCGGTTTTCCATCAATTTCAAAAACCACATTTTCTTTACTTTTTGTAACGGCTCTATCTATACCAAAACTATCCCATCCACCATATGATGAGGTTTCGGTGGTAATGTCACCATAAAATCCCAAAGCACTCACGCAGTTACCTACGAAATTGTTTTCCAAATCTGCAACGTAGGTTATATTAAACTGAGCATTATCGCCTGCTAAACCACCCGAAAGGTGAACAGTTTTATCAATTGCTTTATTAAACCCTTCTAATAGCCTAGAACCATTCACATTAATACCTTCAGATAAAATTAATACATGCTTCAATCCCTCGCCCGAAAGCTGTTTGGCAATTGTTTCACCGGCTAATGATGACTCTGATGCATCCTTTAAATGAAAGCATTCCTTTTTTATTTTAGTCTTTTCAAATTTTACTGAAGTAATACAAAAAGAATGTTCATGCATTTTACTGCCTAAAATTTCTCCTGAACTTGAACACCCCATAATAATCGAATTATTGAAAGCTTGCTTAATTTTTAACCTCACGTCAGCCGAATCAAAATAAGATTTATCAGCAAAAATAAGATGTAAATCAAAATCCAAAGGAGTAAAATGCTCCAAGAATGAATTAAGTTCGAGTGCATTCGCAAATACTTTTTGTGAAACTTTCATAGAATTATTGTTTGTTAATTGAGTTTAAAAATTAATTAATAAGTAAAAAAAATGTAAAGCAAAACTTATACACTAACTAAATCATGATAGGCTTTCCTTAGTTTTAGCATCCCCAAATTTTATTAATTTCTATTTGAGCATGACCTAATTTTTGAAACCTCATCAATATCTAAAAAAGTGATAACCTCTCTTACGCAAAATATTTGATTTTGTTTCGTTCTTAATATTCAAATGTTAATCAAACCTTATTCATAAAAACAATTTTATTTAACCCAAATTATGTATTAGATATCGTTGGTCAACAAAATTTTGCAATAATACTTATGTGATTTATAAATTATGCCAATTGCATTTATTTTTTAGTCCAACTAAAAAATAAATAGAGGTACTCATTTAGGCACTTATTATAATATCACTGTATCCTAGATGTTTAGCATAAATAATTCTCCTAATTAGGTTGTCAAATATAGTTTCCTTGTTTAAAGATCTATTAAGTCTGTAACTATATTCGTCTAAATATTTTTCTATATGTCCTTCGTGTACCCATGAAAAGTTACTTCTTAACCATGCTTTAGCTTGATATATTATTGTATTCATTTCAAAGAAAGTTGCACCTTTATTACTTTTAGTTTGAGTTATGTTATAAATCTTTTTTATAGGAGAGTAACCTGACCACTTATCCGTGTGTACTTTTGCATCCTTTCCAATATGAGCTTCAAATATCCCAACTAGCGATGTTGAAGAATAGTCAGAAATGCCCTCAAAATAAGCTCTTTTAACACCTCCTTTTTCATCAATCTCGACAGCGGCAACTACTTTCTTTTTCTTGCCATCTGTACTTTTACCCTGCTTCAAATCTTCCTTTCCACCAAATACAAACTCATCAACTACAACTTTTCCGGTCATTGGAAAGTTTCCGCTACTTTTCATAGCTATCCTTACTTTATGCATAAAAAGCCAAGCTGTGTTGTATCGTATGTTTAAACGTTTTGCCATCTGGCTTGATGATATGCTTTTTGTTGTTGCACTCATTTCAAATACAATCGTAAAAGCTTTTCTTATGCCAAACTTTACTTTATGAAACATTGTGCCAGCTGTTGGACTTTCTATATGATGACATCTATTACAATCTCTGGCCAAATTTATTTTGCGTACTGTAAATTTTGTATGATTGCACTTCACGCAAGTGAAGCCTTGCGATCACTTGATATTCGATAGATATGCCAAACAATCTAAATCTGTTTTAAATCTATCAAAATACTCTATAATCCCCTGACATGTATACTTATCCATTCTATTTATTTTATGGCTCAAAGTTAAGTAATTAAATGAGTACCTCTATAACTTTTTATTAGAAATGCCATTCTGCAATGCAGAAACTTTTCAAGTTTATTTGGATATTTTCTCAGAGAATAATCCAAAAGAATTTAAAATAATTGTATTGGATAACGGAGCCTTTCACAAAGCTAAATGTTTAAAAATTCCATCAAATATAAAACTGCTATTCCTGCCTCCATAAAGCCCTGAACTAAATCCAGCAGAAAAAAATTGGAAACATATCAAAAGAAAATTTACAAATGTGTTCTTCAATGAATTATCAGACCTAAGTGAATTCTTCACAGAAACAATTAATGAAATTACTCTGGAAAAAGTCAAAACAACTTGCTCTTACAACTATATGTCAATTTTCGATTTTTGATCTGGCATATAATTCATTATAATGTAAATCTAAATTTTAGCAATTCAAACTATCTGAGTAAAATGCCATATTCAAATGACAAGGTTTATTTTTTTTTAGCTAAAACACAAAGCTAAAATTATTGCTTTGGTTTTTGATCTCTAAAAATAATGATAGCATGACATTTGTGCACCAAAAAAGTTTTTACTAAACAATATTTTTACAACAAGTTTTTACAAAGGACCTTAGTTCTTTTATTAAGTTTTGTGATGATGTATTTTTTTAGAATTAACACAGTTTATGCCTAAGGGATTGTTGGTTAATAAAATTGAGCGCTTTACTGTTTACTTTTGTGGCGATTTACATTATTGAAAGTCTAAAATAAAAAATAAATAATTGAAAATCAGTTGATTAATAAAAATGTATAGCCTATTTGGTAAATTTAACAAACGAAAAGCAAAATTGTGCGTATGAAAGGCAAATATGTAGTACTTTTGCACCTTTTTTAATAAAATAAGACCCAATTCTCAAATCATAATTTTATGAATGACAAATACTTAATGAGTAAAAATACGTTATCAACAGGTTTTTCGTGGATGAAAACCCTTAAACGTGCAACTTATTTCATCTTCCTCTTCCTCATTTTGTTGAATAAAGCGAAGGCGCTCAATGTTTACAGTGTGGCTACTGGCGCATGGAACTCAACAGCTACATGGTCAAATATATCAGGCGGTACACCCGGTGCTGCAGTTCCAGTTGCTGGAGACAATGTGTTTGTTGAGGGAGGTTTTACAGTAACACTCAATGCCAATACAGGAGCCACCCTGAACTCTATAAGCATAAGTTCAGGTAGTGCGCTAACTACTACCGCCACATTTACAATAAATGTAGTACAGTTTAATGTAGATGGTACATATACCAGCGGAAGTACTGGAACTTTAACTGCAACGTTGATGAATGTAAATGGTACTTTTACCCGTAATGTAAATAATACGATTACTGTAACCACTTTAAATATGAATGCAGGAGCAATTTATAATCATGCATTGAATGGTGGCAGAATTCCAACAGCAAACTGGAATATCACGTCAACATGCAACGTTAAAGGAGTTACAGTAACAACTCCCACACTTGCATCGTTTGCACAAACATTTGGTAATTTTACTTGGGATTGTCAATTACAGACAGCTGCCATATCTTTGAATGGAAACTTAACAAATGTTGCAGGAAACTTAACAGTGGCGCGTACTAATACGGGTTCATTGCGACTTTCTCAAGCAAGTGTGGCTGCTACTTTGAATATTGGCGGTGACTTTAGTCAAACTAACGGAACGTTTTACATAGGTGGCGACGGAGCAACAAGTAATTGGACCGTAAATGTTGCTGGTAATTTTTCTGTTTCTAATGGTACTTTAAATATGAACGGATTTACAGGTGGAGCAACAACTATAAATGTAACAGGAAATTTTTCAAATGTTGCAGCAGGTATAATAACAGAATCTTCAACTTCAGGATGTACTATAAATTTTGTGAGTGGTGCAACACAAACATACACTAGCGGAGGTACAATTTCTAATGAAATTAACTTTAATGTAAACACGGGTACCACTTTGCAAATGGCTGCTGATGCTACTGTTGTTAGTGGCGCAGGAGCATTTACCTTGGCAGCTGGTGCTACTTTAGGAATAAGATCAACTGATGGTATTACAACAGGTGCAACAGGTAACATTCAGGTTACGGGTACTAGAACTTATACAGCTGGTGCAAACTACATTTACAATGGCACAGCAAATCAAGTTGTTGGTGATGGACTTACACAAAACACTCCTTTAAATGTAACTATCAACAATGCTGGAAACACTGTTTCTTTGGGTTTAGCCACCACAATAACTGGATTAATGTCGGTAACAGCAGGTACTTTAAACATGAATAATTTTGCAGCCACAGTAGGTAGTTTAACAGGTAGTGGTACCATTACTAATTCGGGTGCTGCTGCTCAAACATTAACAGTTGGTAGCGATAATACAAGTACAACCTTTTCTGGCATCATACAAAACGGAACAAGTACAGTATCTCTTACAAAAAACGGTACAGGTACTTTAACCTTAAGTGGAACAAACACATACACTGGTGCGACAACAATCAATGCTGGTATTTTAAGCGTAGCAACAATAGGCGATGGTGGCGTTGCAGGAAATATGGGCCAGGCTACGAATGGTTCTGCTAACTTGGTTTTAGGTGGTGGTACATTAAGGTATACCGGAGCAACAGCAAGCACGAATAGAAATTATACACTTACAGTAGGAACAACATCATCTATTGACATCACAACAAACACCTTAACAATTGCGGGTGCAGCTGCAGGTACAAATGGCGCACTAACCAAACTTGGAAATGGGAAATTAATACTATCAGGTACAAATGGCTACACTGGTTTAACAACAGTAAATGCAGGCACCTTGGAGTATGGTGCAAACAATGCTTTATCTTCAGGAGCAGTTACCGTTAACAATGGATCAGAATTAAACCTTAGTACTTTTAATGATAATGTTGGAGCAGTAACTTTAATTGATGGTAGTATTAATGGTTCTACTGGAGTTTTAACAGGTACATCTTATGATGTGCAAAGTGGAACCGTTACAGCCATTTTAGGTGGAGCAGTAAATCTTACCAAAACTACTACAGGAACAGTTACCATGTCAGGTGTAAATACCTATACAGGCACAACTACCATAAGTGATGGTGTGTTAAGTGTAAACTCCATACAAAGTGTGAGCGGGGGAGCAAGTGCTTTAGGTGCACCAACCACAGTTGGCAATGGTACTATTGCTATGGCAGCAGGTGCAACATTGCAGTATACTGGTGCTGGACATACCTCTAATAGGGTTGTTAACCTAACTGGAACTGGAGCTATTTTAGATGCTTCTGGAAGTGGAGCTTTAACATTGATTGGTGGCATAACTGGGAATACATTTACTATTATTCTAACTGGTACAGGCAATGCAACAGAGAGCGGTGTGATTGCCACAACAACTGGTGGTTTAACTAAAACTGGAACTGGTACTTGGACACTTTCAGGTTTGAATTCATATACAGGTGCCAATAACATAAATGCGGGAGTTTTAAGCGTAAACACAATTGGTAATGGCAGTGCAAACAGTAGTATAGGTGCTGCCCTAGTAGCTGCAACAAACCTTGTAATAGGTGCTGCCACACTTCAATATACAGGAGGTACAGCTATTACAAATAGAGCTTTTTCATTAACAAATGGAGCAAATTCAATTATTGATGTTACCACAAATAATCTTACTTTTTCTGCAGTTAGTGGAAACGGAACTTCTGGTAGACTAATTAAAGAGGGGAATGGTACCCTTACTCTAACGGCCAATAACAATACTTGGACTGGAGGTACTACATTAAATGCTGGTAAATTAGCATTTAGCGATAACCAAGGGTTAGGTACTGTTGCAGGTACATTAATCATAAACGGTGGTGAAATAGATAATGTTAGTGGAGGTAATTTAACAACAGTAAACTACCCGATACAAATCAATGGAAATTTCACTTTTACAGGAACAAATAATCTGAATTTCGGAACAGGTGCGGTTGTAATTTCTAATGATCCAACCATCACAACAACTGCAAGTATATTGACTATAGGAGGTGCAATTACCCCATCAAGTGTAAGTTTAACGAAAGCTGGTGCTGGAACATTAGCATTTGGTATAAATGCAGTTAGTTTAAATAATCTAACCATTTCAGCTGGTACATTAACTTCAACCTCTGGAACATTAACATTGGCAGGAGACTTTTCTAACAGTGGCACATTTACTAATAATGCGGGTACTGTAGTTTTGAGTGGAGCATCAACAATTCTTGGCGCTTCAACAACAACCTTCAACAACCTTCAATTGAATGGTAGTACAACTATTACAACAAACCCAATCATCAATGGTACATTAACCATGCAAGAAGGTGGTTCGGTAAGTTCAGGAGCTGTAACCTATGGAGCATCAGGTAATTTACGTTACAATGGAACAAGTGGCTTCACTACAAGTGATGGAGAGTTTCCTTCAGCTTCAGGACCATTAAGTGTTAACATCAACAATTCAGGTAATATTACCTTACATGCTGCAAGAACATTAGCATCACCAGGTACTTTGACATTAACAGCAGGAAGATTTATTCTAGGTTCGAATGACTTTACTCTAAGTAATAATGCTACAGGCGCTATCATAGCAGGATCAGCATTTAGCTCTACAAACATGGTGCAAGCAGATGGTTCAGGTCAACTAATCAGAGCTACTGTAGCTGCATCTTATATATTTCCTGTAGGTGATGCAACAGGTGCCGCTGAGTACTCGCCTGCAACCTATAATTTCACAGCCAATGCAACTGCAAGAAATATTGGTGTACGTGTTGTAAATGCAGCGCATCCACAATTAAACAATACACCAATTCAAAGTGATTACATCACTCGTTATTGGCCTATAACAAATAGCAATGCTGCTGGTACGTATACCTATAATGTTTCGTTAACTTATGCTGCTGCCGATTTGGTTGGTTCATTCTCAAATGTTCGTTTAGATAAATACACAGGTTCCTCGTGGGAGCAAGACGCAGCGAGTAGCTCAACAGCAGGTTTTGTGCTTACAGCCAATGGCATGACACAAACCACCATGCCCATTACCAATGCAAGCACCAATGAATTTACAGGTCGTGTAAATGATGGTTCTACCTATACTTGGAACCAAACTGTAAGTGGTGCATGGACTACCACTACCAATTGGACGCCAACCAGAACAACACCGGCAGTTAATGACATCTTAATTTTTAACAATGGTGCAACAACAACAGTTACAGCATTGCCAAATCAAACCATTTCTAAAATACTTTTTACATCTAATACCAATATTAATTTACAATCATCAGGTTCTACCGCCTTAACCATTGCTGGGGGTAATGGTAATGACTTTGCCATTGATGCTGGAAGTTCTTTAAATCTGGGTTCAACAGTTGGGAATAGAACTCGCATTTTACTTGCTAATGCCCCAAATGGGTATATCAATGGAACATTGACATTAACAGCAAATACACTACTAGATAATACATTCGATAACACAAACTCGACCTTAACTTCTGTAGCAGGCACCATCAACAACGCTGGTATTTTCACAAATACCAATGCTGCAAAATTAACTTTTACAGGCACTGCGGCTTATAATCATAACCATACAACTACCAATGGTACTATACCAACAGCTACATGGGCTGCTACTACCACTACTTCTATTTTAGGTTACACTACAAATACCAATGTACCGAGTGGACTTGTTCAATCGTTTGGTAATTTTGTTTGGAATACACCTAATCAAAATACTGGTTCAATAAATTTTGCAGGGGCGTTAACCACTATACAAGGTAATTTTACGGTTGCAGCAACAGGAACAACAGTTGCAAGGGTTCTAAGAATAACTGGAGGAACAAACACCACATTAAATGTAGGTGGTAACATGACACTTTCGGGTGGTGTGTTAGAATTTACTAATGGCACTGGAAATATGGTTGTAAATGTTGCAGGAAATTACACCCAAACTGCAGGTACCTTAAACCTCTGTTCTAGTAATGTTGGTGGCGGTACATTGGCCGTATCAGGTACGTTTAGTCAAACAGCTGGTACGATTCAAGAAACAGGTTTAAGTACAGTAAACTTATTGAGTTTTAATGGTTCAACTGCACAAAGCATCACCTTAGCAGCTTCTCCAAATACAGATATAAACTATACATTTAACAACCCTGCAGGATTTACTTTAAATAGTAATTTAACGGTTAATACTAACAGAACCCTTACACATACCGCTGGTGCAATTGGTGGTGCAGGTGCAATTACCTATGGTGCTACTACCAACTTAGTATATGATGGAACTACAAATTACACTACTACAAATAAAGAATGGCCTGCTGCAAATGGTCCCATCAATGTTACCTTAAACAAAACAGGTGGTGCAGGAAACAATGTGGTTACCTTACATGCGGCTAGAACTTTATCAGGTACTTTTACCCTTACCAATGGTGTACTTTCATTAGGAAGTAACGACCTTACAATTTCAAATATAGCGGCTAATGCTATAACTGTTACTACGCCTAATTCAGCAAGAATGATTGCTGCTGAAGGAACAGGTCAATTAAAAAGAGGTATTGAGAATACAACGGCTAATAGAACATATTTATTTCCAATTGGGGATATTACAGGAACAACTGAATATGCTGGTATAAGTATTACATTTAATGATAATAACGTAGCCAGAGTTTTAGGTTTCAGATGTCCTGATGGAAGAAACGCCAACGATAGTACTACTTTGTTACCAGCTGTAGACTTAACAACAAGAACTTGGATGTCTACTTTAAGTGTAACAACAGGAACATACACTTATAGGCCTACAATTTCTTATGCTGTGCCTGGCGATGTATATGGAACTGAAGAGAATATGTTGGTTTCTAATTGGACAGGTAGCGCTTGGGCTGCAAGGGCATCATTGGTTACACCAGGGATACCAATTTCTACAATTGTAACAACTGGTACAGTAACTGAAACTACATTATCCTTAAATAATGCAGAAATTATTGGACGTGCACCTATTAAATATTGGAAGGGCGATTTAAGTAATGACTATGCAACTGCAGACAACTGGGTGCCAAGTGGGGTGCCAATTGCCAGCGACAATGTTCAAATAGCTTTCTTTACCAATTTTCCATGTGTACTTGCAAGTGGTAGTCGATCGTTAAATCACTTTGACGTTTCTGGAACAGGTAACTTAACCGTAAACTCAGGTGCAATACTTAGTATTGGTGGCAATTTTACTTTCGATAATTCAGAAGGTGCTACTGCCACTTTTAATTGCGGAAGTACATTAAACATATCAAATGGCACTTACGCGCAAACAATACCAGCGTTAAATTATGGAAACTTAAATGTAGTTGGTGGCAATAGGATATTGGCCCCATCAGGAACTATTAATATTTGCAACAACTATACACCAAGTGCCGGAACAACAACCACTACAGGCAGCACAGTTGAGTTTAATGGAACTACAGCACAAGCCATCAATACCAATGCTGCAAGATTTAACAATCTTACCATATCTAATCCATCGGCTACCGTTACAGCAAATGTAGCAGTTATAGTAGCAACAGGTGGTACTTTATCAATTAACGGTAATGCTACCAACACCAGGTTGAACATGGGTACTAATACCTTAACATTAACTGGTGCAACTGCAAATATTACTTCCGGTAATTTAAGAACTGGTGGTACTATAACAAGCGGTACCAAGGTTTTTGACGCAAATGGTACATACGAACACAATTACACAACAACAGCAGGTACAATCCCAACCTCTACTTGGAATACTGGTAGTACTTGTGCTATAATCGGTTATACTACGGGTGGACCACCTTTAGGTTTAAACCAAACTTATAGCAACTTTACCTGGAACTGCGCTAATCAATCCGGCAATATCAATTTAGCAGGAGCCCTTACAGCCATAAACGTAAACTTTACAGTTAACTCAACCAATGCATCTTCACTTCAATTAACTTCAAGCGCTGCAGCACATACCCTAACTATTGGAGGTGATTTTGTTTTAAACGCTGGAACATTAGACATAAGAGCTAACAACGACAACTCATCAACTTTTAATGTTGCTGGTAACTTTGCAATTAACGGAGGTACTTTCACAAAATCAGGTGGTACAGTTGTTCCTAACGTGAACTTCAACAATGCTACTGCTGCTACTCAAACCTTTTCTGATGCCGGTACTATTTCGGGCAATATCAACTGGAATGTAAATGGAACTTCAAATACAGTTCAACTTACGAGCGACATTGGTTTAGGAACTGGAATTTTCACCGTAAACAATGGAAGGACTATTGACTTTCAAAACTTTATAATGAGTGGAGCAGCTTCATTTGTTTCAAATGCTGGTTCTACATTAAAAACTTCAAATGCCAATGGTTTCGTATTATTAGGTACAGCTTCAGGCTCAGTACAAACAACAACTGCAAGAACATATAATGCATCAGCTAATTACATTTATAATGGAACCAGTGCTCAAGCCACAGGAACAGGATTAACAGCTGCCGCCAACCTTATTTTTGATAATACCTCTGGCGCCAATCCGGGAGTTACCTTAACATCATCAACAACAGTTTCAGGTATCTTAACGTTAACTAATGGTATTGTTCAATTAGGAAATAATAACCTAACAGTATCAGGAACCACTGCTGCTGCAATAAGCGGTGGTTCATCAACAGCGTTTATTCAAACCAACGGCAACGGGCAACTAAGAAGAACCATCGCAACAGCTTTTGCACCATCTATTACTTACAATTTCCCCGTTGGTACTTCAACAGATTATACACCTGCATCCTTTACTTTCACAGCAAATTCATTTTCAAATAGAGTATTAAGAGTAAGCGCGGTTGCAGGCACTCATCCTCAGATAAATAATCCAAATGCTCAGGTAAATTATATTGCCAATAGGTATTGGAAAACTGACTTAAGCAACGTC
>JBILPB010000017.1:0-31774 GCA_044374175.1 Bacteroidia bacterium
GCTTGCAGAACATGTTTCATCCACTTGCGTAGTTGAGGCTGTTGGACCACCGAGGTTAATGATGGAAGTAAAGTAAATATCGGAACAACCGTTAGCATCAAGGATAATTACATCAAAATTTCCTGCTGCTAATCCCGAAATATCCTCAGTAGTTTCACCATTGTTCCAAACAAAAGTGAATGGCGCGGTTCCATTGGTTACAGTTAAATCGATAATTCCATTAAGAGCACTGCAGGTTTCGTTAGTATTGTTAAAAATTGCAATTGGATTACCTGCATCATTAACTGTAAAAGACCCATTTGTTGAACAGCCATTATTATCAATTACATCTACGGTGTAAACTCCGGCAAAAAGTTCTACAGGATCTTCGGCTGTTGCACCATTACTCCAAAAAATACTGAAAGGAGCAGCACCACCATTAATGGTTAAGTTTATTGAACCATTATCTATTAAGCAGGTTGCATCATTAGTAACTGCTGTAAGTGAAGGTCCTGCAATATTGTTAATGGTAGCACCAATAAATGCATCGCAACCTAAAGCATCTGTAACAATAACATTATAAACCCCTGATGGTAAATTCGAGATATCTTCCGTGGTTTCACCATTATTCCAGGTAAATGTAAAAGGGGCGGTACCACCAGTTACCGTAATATCAATACTTCCATTGCTTCCCCCACAGGAAGCATCAATAATATTTGTATTAATATTGGTAATTGCTGGCGTTGAATTAACAATTGCTATAGAGGAAACTGAACAACCATTCACGTCTAGAATGGTAACCAAATAGTTGCCTCCACTTAGATTAGAATAGCTTGTGTTTAGACTGGATGTTCCATTGAATGAAATTGAAAACAAAGAACCTACCCCCAATGAAAAGTTGACATCAACAGCACCATTAACTTGGTCGCAAGTTTCATTAATAATATCAAAACTTAAGTTTGATGGACCATCCAACGAATTTACATTTACCAGTTCAGTATAAATGCAGCCATTGGCATCTTGAACCCCAATTGTATAACTTCCAGCTGCTAATCCCAAAAATGAATTTGAAGTGTTAAATAAACCGCCATTTATATTATATAAATAATTTGGTGTTCCTCCAACAACAGAGTTAATCAATATGGAACCATTACTATTTCCACAAGTGGAGTTGCTAATTGTAAAATCAAGGGAAGTAGGAGCGGCAAGGTCAATAATATTAACGTTTTCACTGTACACACATCCATTGACGTCCTGAACGTTTAATAAATAATTGCCAGCTGATACGCTCGTAAAAACGGTGTTGGTGTTTAACCCTCCTCCATTTATTTCGTAATTATATGGAGCTGCCCCACCAATTACCCCAGTAATTTGAATTACTCCATTATTTGCACCACAAGTTTCATTTGAGTTGGTAGTGGACAAATCTGTAACTTGGGGGTAAACCTCAATGTAATTTGTTTTGGTAAGTGTTCCATTAACATCTCCAGTCAAGGTTAGTGTAACCGAAACAAATCCTGGTGTATTGTATGTAACTATATGTGGGCCATTCCCAGTAATAGTAGATGGCGTTGCACCTACACCAAAATCCCAATTTAAATCTGTTGCTCCAATAGTGCCAGTAACTGCACTCGTGAATGTTACAGTCTGACCTGCACAAACTGAGGTATTGTTTGCGTTAAAGTCAATTACAACAACACAGCCCGAAAGTGTTATTGGATAGGTTTGTGGTGAGCCCACACAACCATTGGATGCTGTTTCTGTTACTGAAATGTTTCCATTTGTATTTCCAAAATTTACTGTAATACTATTATTATTAGGTCCAGTGGCGCCTGAAATAATAGTTGCTCCTGTAGGCACTACCCAAGTATAAGAAGAGCCTGATGTTAAAGTTACAGAGTAAACTTGAGCGCTTGCAAAACATGCGGGAGCAGCATTTCCAGTGATTGCGGCAGTTGTGGGGAAACTCAACGGATTGGCTGTTACTGAATTACTTGTTGAGCTAAAACATCCTGCTACTATTTGTGTAGCAGTATATGTGCCACTTGTTTCAATTCTTGGATTGCCAGTACCTCCATCGCTCCAAGCTAAAGTACCAGTGATACCATCTGCTGTTAAAGTTGAACTACCACAGTTATCAACTATCGTTAAAGTTGGCGCTGCTGGGATAGCGTTTATATTGATATAATTAATTTTTGTTTCGGTTACTGAAGCACCTTCAGTTATCGTTAAACTTACTGTTGCTTGCCCTGGTGTGTTATAAGTAACTGTATGAGGTCCTGCTCCTATGGCGGAAGTTGGTGTAGCTCCTGAACCAAAGTTCCAATCATAAGTTGTTCCACCGCTTGTACCAGCAGACAAATCAGTAAATGTTACCAAATCTCCCTCGCAAATGTTAGTTGTGTTGGCCTCAAAATCGGCAATTAACCCACAACCTTGTAAACTAATTGAGTAAACAACAGGGCTTCCAACACAGCCATCAGTATTTGTTTCTGTTACGGTAATATCGCCATCAACATTTCCAAAGTTAACTGAAATACTATTATTATTAGGACCAGTAGCTCCAGAAACAATTGATGCGCCCGGTGGCACCGTCCAAGCATAGTTTGAACCACTTGTTAAAGTTACTGAGTAATTGATCCCTGCAGCATTACAAGGAGGTGTTGTATTAGCTGAATTAATAAGTGTTACCGGAATTGTTAATGGATTAGCGGTAACAGCTAAACTGGCAGCACTCTCACAACCCAAAACTTCTTGTGTTGCGGTGTAAGTTCCACTCGTTTCAATTCTTGGATTAACACTTAAACCATCATTCCATAGCAAAATACCAGAAAAACCAGTTGCGGTTATTTCTGAACTACCACAATTATTTACAGCAGTTACTATTGGTGCTGGCGGTATTGGCAATTCATTCACTACAGAAACTCCATTCATATTTGCCGAACATCCTGTAACCGTATCTGTAGCAGAAATAGTATAGTTTCCAGAAATAATTTGCAAGCCAAAGTTAAGCGCAGCATTAATTCCATTTAAATTTGCAATTGGTAAGCCATTTGCGCTTAATACATAATCAACTCCTATTTGAGAGCCTGACAAGCTAACATTTACACCTGCAGCTCCTGCGCAAAACAAGCCACCACCTTGCGTATTAAAAACTGTTGGTAAATTATTTCTAAATACTTTTACTGTATCTCTTTGGGGAGCACAAGTACCATTAGTGATTGTCCAGATATAAGCATTAGAGCCAAAACCAATATTGTTTACAGTTGTTATTGGATTATTTGCATTCACAAATACACCTGTTCCTGATAATACTGACCATGTTCCAGTGTTGCCAGAGCCCGCATTATTTGCCGACATAGATGTATTGTTGTTACAGATGCTTTGATCGGAACCAGCATTAGCACTTGGAATACCTGGAAGCACATTGATAGTGGCTGCACCCAACATGTCAACTTCACAACTAAATATATCGTCAATAGCTACCACTGTATAATTTCCAGCATCTGTGTAGGTGCCTATTGTTAATGGTAAATTTGTACCTGCAAATGGGCCATCATAAGCAGCACCATTTAAATAAACAAAATAGTTTACTCCTGTTTCACTTCCATTTAAAGCTATTGTTACTCCTAAGTCTCCCGAGCAAATAGTTCCACCACCAATGAGGTTATATGCCGATATCTCATTAGCAGCGGGGATATTTACAAACCCAACCGAGGCTGAACATCCATCAGAAGATGTAGCAAATACTTCATAAATACTTGGAGCATTTATTGAGAAATTTAATGAAGCACCAGTTCCTACAATAGATTGGCCTGTGTATCCAAAATCATTGTTTAAATCATAAACCACACCTAGCTCGCTACCACTTAAAGTTAGAAAACTGGTACCATTTTGACATAAAAATGCTGGACCACTTAAAGTATAACTTACAGGTGGGAGAAATTCAATAAGATTAATAGTATCATTCATGGTAGCCACACAAGAGCCCAATTGTGCATCAATAGTATATGTTCCTTGTGCTGAAACAGGGTTGAAAACAAGTGCAGTTCCCGTACCTGCCAAATTTTGAACTGCTACTCCATTTAGCAACAATGAATAATCGGTACCCAATTCAGAACCACTTAATGTATAGGTTGCAGACTCTCCAGGACAAATGCTGCTTGCACCAGAAAGATTAAACACTGTTGGACTAGCGCTATAATCCAGACCCAATGATGATAAAAGTTCTGTTTGACATAAAGAAGAAATATTAGTAATTTGAACGGTGTATAAACCTGCATCTTGATAAAAACCAAAACTAATAGCCGCACCTGTACCTGCCTGTAGCGAACCAACAGGATTACCACTATAAAATAACTGATAAGTGAAACCTAATTGAGAATTACTAATTAATATTTCTGAAAAATCGCCAATACAAATTGGTGTGGTACCTGTTAATGTCTGCTGATCTGGTGTTGGATCTGCCGTTACAATTACACTTCCGTTCATATTATTTGTGCAGCTAGCGCTTGAAGTAGCAACTACCGTATAATTTCCTGCTCCCGACACCGAAAAACTAATTGGATTTCCTGTCCCTGCTAAAGGCAAGCCAACAGGTGATATGCCATTCAATAGTTGATAGTTAACACCCGTTTGAGAACCATCTAAGTCTATGTTAACTGAAGAAGCATTTGGACAAATTACTCCGCCTCCTGATAAGTTATAAGCAATGGGAAGGGCATTTAAAGTATAATTAATATTATTTGATTGAACTGTTGTAGGAGAAGCACAAAGAGCGTTGCTAGTGAGTTGCAAACTTACCACATCATTATTATTCAAACTCAATGTGCTAAAAGTTGCGTTATTGGCTAAAAGCACATTGGTTCCATTGATCTTCCACTGGTATGCTGGACTTGCACCACCATTGTTAATGATGCTAGTGTATGAAGCCAAATCACCTGCACAACCTGAAACATTTCCTGAAATGCTTACTGTTGGAACAACAACAGGATTTATCAATTGTGTGATTCCGCTAAAAGTCACAGGACTGCCAGTTACACAAGCTAGGTTAGAAGTTAAGGTTACCGTTACAATATCATTATTATTTAAAGTACTTGTGTTAAAGGTTGAGTTAGTTGCACCTCCAATTGGCGAGCCGTTTACTCTCCACTGGTACTGAGGTAAACTTCCACCATTAACTGGTGTAGCTGTAAATAAAATATTTGTTCCGGCACATTGAGCCCCACTTGGATTTGAAACAATACTTACTCCAGCTGCAGTTATAGCATTTATAGTAAAGTTTGGAGTTGGTGAACTACTTGCTATTGGATTACTTGCAATTACTCTTATTCTGTACCCTGTACCAAAAGGCGTACCTCCCGGAATAGTGGCACTTATCGTACCGCTGGAGATTGATGTTAGTGTACCAATATTTACTGCAGAACTAAAACCACCACTTGCATTTGATAATTGAGCTGTAAAAACATTTCCAGTTATAAAATTTGAACTTGTTGTATAAGTAATATTAAAATTAGCTCCTGGGCAAAATGGCCCAGAAACAGGTGTAACACTAATTGTTGGAACTCCAATGGAGTAGGCAATAGACAGTTCGCTACATCCATTAGCGTCTGTAATTTGTACAGTATAATTACCTACCGATGAGTAAGCATATGATTGATTTGTAGCGCCTGCTATTGGGCTACCATTTAAAAACCATTGATAAGAAACAGCAGAAGATGATTGTAATGTTCCTGCAACAATTTCCGCAATGGTGGGCACTGCTGCAGTATTCACAATTATAGTTACCGAATTGGATATAACAGTATTTGGACTTGCACAATTTGAATTACTTGTTAATTCAGCTTTAACAATGTCACCATTGCTATAAAGGTAAGATGCAAAAGTGAAATTGTTAGCGCCTGTTGATTGAAGTACACCATTTACAAACCAAGAAATTTCAGGGTCTGTACCTCCATTTGTTACAGTTGCACTAAATACCGTAAATGCGCCATCATTACTACATATAGGGTTGTTGGCAGGACTTATAGAAACTGCAGGGACAACCGTTGATGTAACGTTCATTGTTATTGGCAAAGAAAAAAATATGGTTGGTGAGGCACAATTGGCATTACTTGTTAGCCTTACTCGCACTTGGTCGTTTCCTGTTAAGGCGGTTGTTGTGAAGCTAGATGAAGTTGCACCGCCCACATTAACTCCATTAATTTGCCATTGATACTGAGGCAATGTTCCCCCATTTGTAATATTACTTGTAAAAGCAACAGATTGACCAGAGCAAATATTGGTGTTGGCTGTGTTAATAACTGCAGTTGGCGCTAACAATGAGTTTACTGTCATTACAATATCTGATGAAAATACTTGCGTAGGTGTGGCACAATTGGCATTTGATGTTAAACGACATCTTACCGATTGGCCATTAGTAAGCGTACTCGTTGTAAATGTAGATCCTGTTGCCCCGCCTACATTAATTCCATTAATTTGCCATTGATATTGTGGTGAAGCGCCACCATTTGTAATTCCACTTGTAAAAGACACTAAAGCGCCTGCGCAAATAGTGGTTTGTGCTGTATTAATTGTGATGGTTGGGGTAACATTTGGATTAACAGTCATCGTTACGTTGGCTGTGGCAGGATTTGGACTGGCACAGGCAACACTGCTTGACATAGATACAGTTACTACATCGCCATTAACTAATGACGAAGATGAAAAAGTTCCGCTGGTACTAGAAGCACCTGCATTTACCGCGTTTACAAACCATGTATAAGTTGGAGTTCCTCCGTTTATTGGATTTGCTGTAAAATTAACACCAGCTCCAGCACATGTTGGATTTGATACCGTACCAATGGTTACAGATGGCACTACAGCCGGAATAACAGTTACAACTGGTGAGTTATTCATAATTGCAGTACATCCTGTAATGTTATTTGTAGCCCTTATGGTATAGGTGCCAGCTGCTAAAATATTGATAAATGTGAGTGGGCCACCACTTATTGAGTTAATACTTACACCTGTTGGAACTCCTGCCAATAAGAGCTCATAGTTTACACCAGAAGTTGAATTGTTTAAGTTAATAGTAACACCAGCACCTCCTACGCAGTAACTGCCTCCCCCAAAAGAATTAAACACTGCAGGCGCAGGGTTTACTGTTACAACCACATTTCCATTCATAAATGCAGAACAAGCTGTGGTTAAATGTATTGCTTGTATGGTATATGTTCCAGCCACATTTGTTGTAAATGAAATGGGAGAGCCGTTACCATTTATTGAATCGGCATAAATAACCGAATTTCTAATTAATCGGTATTTTACACCAGAAGTGCTGCCTGATAAGTTAATTGTTGCATTGGCATTTGAACAAATTGCACCACCACCTGTAACGTTAAAAACGCTTATCGTATTGATTGTAAAAGTTCCTGATTGCACTAATGTAGAGCCAGTTAGGTTATTTATCCACCTAATTCGGTAGCCAGAGCCAGCAGGAGTATTTGCAGGAATAAGAAATGCAGAACTAAAACCAGTTGTTGTGGTAACACTCCCTAAAATTACAGGTGATGCAAAGTTACCTGAAGCATCAGAAAGCTCAGCAGTAAAGGTGGTATTTGGCCATGTTATTGGGCTCAAAGTACGGCCTATACTCATAAAACTTCCAGCACAAGCAGGATTAGTATTTGCTGCCGCTGTTACTATATACTCTTGATTTTGAATAAATGAAATTGGCGTCGCGCTAACTGATGCTGCTTTTCCAACAATATCAATATCACCATCTTCATCAAAATCGGCAGAACAAATTATTGCAGGCGAGCCGCCAGTGGTGTTGGTGGTTACTGCAAAAGTGCCAGCATTGTTTGAAATATAAACTGCGGCTGCGGCTGAGTGAGCCACATATAAATCTATATCTGAATCACCATCAAAATCGGCAGCTTCTATTCTTTGTGGAGAAGCATTAACTGTTAAGGTTTGTGCTAAAGCATAAGAACTTGCCCCTGTAGATGGATAGTTGTTTCTTACAATAATCACTGTACCGTCAGTTCCTTTAGTGGCTGCAATATCTAAATCACCATCACTATCATAATCAAAGCTTTTTAGACCACCACACTCAACAATGGTACTTCCAGAAAACACACTAACGGCAGCCTGAAAAGTACCTGGCGAAGTTAATGTATTGTAATTGATACGTATAAATCCTGAAGTAGTGCGGCCACTTGCCACATCTAACAATCCATCTTTATTAAAATCTCCAATAGTAAATGAATTAATTGATGCAAGTGCTTGAATTAAAATTGGCGTTTGCGTAAACCTAGTTGCAAAAGTTCCGATGCCAGTATTTACATAGTAAAATAATCTACCCGAAGTTGGATTTGAGCAAACTATATCCAAATCGCCATCACCATCCATATCAGCAACTTCAACATTTGTAGCTGCTTCTGTTGTCCATGTTGAATTAATGAATGAGAAAGCTCCTGCTCCATCATTGGTGTAAAAATCCATTTGGTTAGATCCGAATGGAACTGCTGTTACTAAGTCTAAATCACCATCATTATCCAAATCTCCTGCAGCAATAGAAATATCATAAAATGTTGAGAAAGCATTACTGGAGCTAAAAGTACCAGCGCTATTATTACTATAAACCTGCATCGTTGTAGCAAACTCATCGCTGAGGGCGCGGGTAACTGCATAATCAACATCACCATCATTATTAAAGTCACCGGCAACAATATCACTGATATTTACAGATGCAATAGAGGTTAATGTCTGAAAAAGTGCGGTGCCACTTCCTGCGGCAGCTATGTATTCAAATTGGTAAGGAGCCGTTAAAAAAGATCCATTTACCGCAGTTCCAGAAGGAAGCGTAATAGAAACTTTTTCTCCAGGCTTGTAGTCAATGGTAGGATTGTAGTCTATTGATGGCTGATTAACGGTGGCCGACCGAGAAAATAGGCCTTTCAAACTACCTTGAAAACGAGTGGTTCCTGTTGTTGATATATTTGTACTAAAAGTTATGGTAGTATTAGTATTTACAGCTGCATTAGTGGCATTTGCAGGAGGATTGGTTGATATTACGGTTAAAGGATTTACCAAATTTACTTTGTAATCTTCGGTTTCGCCATAGGTTTGATTATTACAAACATCAGCAGTGGCGGGTGTGATGTTATATATTGATCTAACACGCATTACAGATTGACCTTCAATAACCGATACCGGCAGTGTAATAGTGGCTCCTCCGCTGTTTGTAGCTGCTACTGAATATACAAATTCACCTGCATCGTCAAAGTCATTGTCAATATTATAATCTATCCAAACGCCAAAACCTTGTGCAAATGTTCCTGAAGTTAAAAATAAATTATATGAATTTCCCGCTTGTAAAGTTGTTGTTAGATTACCATTAGCGGGATAGGCAATGTAATTCCCTAAATTACCATCACAACCTGAGCCTGTATTATCAATGTTGTTCATGTCTACCGATTCAATAAAATCAGCAGAACTACAAGCAACATTGTAGTTTCCTACGCAGTAACAGGTGTTTGAAACTGAAATGGTACCTGTTGCTGTACACCCATTAGTTGTACCCACCACTGTATAAATTGTTGGTGTTGAAGGAGAGGCAATAACGCTTGCTGAATTAGTATTATTTAAACCGGTAGCTGGCGACCAAGAATAGGTATTTGCACCAGAAACAGCAATGGCAGTAGCAGTAGCGCTGTTACATGCTCTACTTGTAAGAGCCACCACTGGTAAAGCTGTGATGGTAAATGAATTACTTTCTGCTCCAATAAAAGCCACACTACTTGAAACCACTCTAATTTTGTACCCAGTTCCTGTGTTAAAGTAAGTTGGAGTGGAACAAGCAATAGTTCCAGTAAGAGATGTTGAACTTAAGGAGCCAATAGTTATAGGTGAAGCAAAGCTACCTGTAGCATCTGATATTTGAACAGAAAATATATTTCCAATATTAAAACCACCGTTGGCGGTGTATGTAACATTGAAAGAAGAGCCTGTGCAGAATGGACCTGTTACAACACCAGAGGTAAGTGTTAGATTATTGTTACTTAAAAGTTGAATTGGATACCCCTGGCCGGCAATTTGAACATCGGGCTTTCCAATCACATCAATATCGCCATCGCCATCAAAATCGCCAGAGCACATTTGGTCTATATTATTAATGGCTCCTGCACCTAAACTGATATTACTAAAAGGTGTAAAAGTTCCAGCTGAATTTTTATAAACTTGTAGGCTATTACTACCAGCAGAAAAACCCATATCAAAATCGCCATCACCATCATAATCGGCTAAATCAAAATTAGTAATACCTGTTGCTGAAATACTAGAACTTATAGAGAAAACCCCTGCTAAATTGCTCATAAAAACAACTAGTTGGTCATTTAAATTTAATGCTGCAACATCCAAATCTCCATCGTTTTCTAAATCTAATATTTTCACTTTCTCTAGTGAAACATTTGTTCCCGTGTTATATGATGTAGTAGCATAAGTGCCTAAAGTTGCTTGCTGCAATGATACTCTTATAAAAGCGCTGCTTGAGCGTGTGGATAATACATCTATTCTTCTATCGCCATTAAAATCGGCTGCAATAAAATTGTAAATACCCGAAAGAGTTAAAATTGTATTTGGAGCCCCAAAATTTCCTACTCCGCTGTTTGCCCTGCTTACAAGAAGTCCATTGCCTCTGTCTAAACCCAGCAAGTCTAAATCGCCATCGGCATCAATGTCCACTAATTTAATTACATCATATTTAATACCAGAATAAATAACACTTGCAGACGAAAAGGTTGCAGCACCATTATTACTAAACAAATACATTATGCTATATATACTTCCCGACACACTTAAAGCTACATCTACATCTCCATCATGGTTTAAATCTCCTAAATCAAAATCAAGCACAATCTGGGCTCCATTGTCAAGATCAATTGAACCAATATACAAAGTTGTAAAGCTTGTAAATCCACCTGTACCATTGTT
This sequence comes from Bacteroidia bacterium, assembly GCA_044374175.1. GTDB lineage: Bacteria > Bacteroidota > Bacteroidia > UBA4408 > UBA4408 > CAIKXD01. The sequence continues at coordinate 10,957 of JBILPB010000017.1, forward strand.
TAACATGCTACCAAGAGAAGGTCTGCCGGCATCGTTTAAAAAACTGAAAACAATATCCAAATCAGCATCTCCATCCAAATCAGCATTTTTTATATCTATAAAATTTCTATCTTGACCTAAGTATATAAAACCACTGTTGGTACTAGCTGTAAACTCTGCCGTTGCAGCTCCAGAAGATGCCCAAAAATAAGAATTTGTAGGACGACTGTTAAGAACGCCATTGTCGGTATTTGCATTATTAATGATAGATAAAAGCTCGCCCGGTAAAAAAGCACGTGTAGGATTGTAAGTTATTGTTGGCGTATTCACACCTGAGTATGCTCCTCCGCCAGTATAACTGTAGGCGCCCCTTTTATTTCCAAACAAACGCATGGCCGTATTTGAAGCACTTGGTGCAATCATAATATCATTAAAAGTTGCACTAACATTTGTAGTTAATGTCGCATTTTGACTTAATGTGGCGGGTGTTGTTGAAATTAGCACACCTGGTGATTGCGCATAAATTGTTTGATTGATAATCAGCAGCAATACAACTAATTGGAAGTTTTGAAGTAAATATTTTTTCATGCCTCTTTTGTTTCTTTATTAATCGCAACAAATTTTATTGTTGTCTTTAAAATAGTGTGTTTAAACACGTTATTTTAACATGGTAAAATTATAAAAATTTTGTTAATTGAGAAATTACAGCGTGTTAATTTCACAATACGCTGATTTTCAACCATTAACAGCTTGTGCTTGATTGCTTGTCATAAACTATTTTTACTTATAGTTGTTTGTTTAGCATATTTGCAAAGTTTTAACTTGCCACCTATTTTTATAACTCCATGACAACAGCTAAATCAATCTTAGAAAACACCTCTGAAAATTTAATTTCTATTGAACAAAAAGTGCATTCCAATATGCGTGTAAGCATTGATGAATGTCTGTGTTTATATGAACATGCAGAACTTGGTTTTTTAGGCAAATTGGCCAATATTGTTAGGGAAAGAAAAAATGGAAATTACACCTTTTTTAATCGTAATTTTCATATTGAACCAACCAATATGTGTGTGTTTGATTGCAAGTTTTGCAGCTACTCACGTTTGCTAAAAGAAAAAGAAGAAGGTTGGGAATTAAGTGAAGAACAAATTATTGAAAAAGTAAAAAGCTACAATGGGCAAGCCATTACCGAAGTGCATATTGTTGGTGGTGTGCATCCAAAAATGGGTTTGCATTATTTTGCATCGCTGATTAAAAAAATAAAGGAAATAAGACCCGATTTGCATGTAAAAGCTTTTACAGCGGTAGAATTAGAATATATGTGCCGCAAAGCAAAAGTTTCTTACAAAGAAGGTTTGCAAATTTTAAAAGATCATGGGCAAGGTTCATTACCTGGTGGTGGTGCCGAAATTTTTGATGAAACCTTAAGAGCTCAAATTTGTGAAGATAAAGCCACTACAGCACAATGGTTAGAAATTCATGAAACAGCGCACAGTATTGGTATGCCTAGCAATGCCACCATGCTTTACGGACACATAGAAACTTTTGCGCACAGGGTAGACCACATGAATCGTTTGCGTGAATTGCAAGATAAAACGGGCGGTTTTAATACTTTTATTCCTTTAAAATTTCGCAACCAAGACAATCAAATGAGCCATATTCCAGAAGTGAGTGTAGTGGAAGATTTGAGAAACTATGCCATTGCCCGCATTTTTATGGATAACTTTAATCATATAAAAGCCTATTGGCCTATGATTGGCCGCAGCACGGCACAAATAAGCATGAACTTTGGGGTTGATGATATGGATGGAACTATTGACGATTCCACTAAAATATACAGCATGGCTGGTGCCGAAGATAAAAACCCTGCTTTAACTACAGAGGAGCTTGTAGAATTGATTAAGCAAGGAGGAAGAATACCTGCAGAAAGAGATACGCTTTACAATATCATTAAAGATTATAGTGCAGCTTAGTTTTTGATTGACGATTGTTGATTTACGATTTACGATTGGATTTTTTAGCAAGCCTCATTGAACACGCACACGCAAAATCACCATTACCCAAGTTTACCATTCAAATTCACTCCCGATAGCACACAATTCACAATTCACAATTTAGAATTTAGCATTTAGAATTTAGAATTTATTTTTTTATTTCTTCTCCTTCCACTCTACCAAATCTCTTATTACCACCGAAGCACAAACGCAGCCAAACACCGCAGGCAAATAAGAAATAGTGCCAAAAGCCGATTTTTTAAAGTTACTACCATCAGTTAGCATTAAAGATGATCTTAAGGCGGGCTCGGGACTGTATACTGCTTTAATTCCACCATAAACGCCTTTATGTCTTAGTCTTTTGCGCACCATGTAGGCCAAATTGCAAATTTTTGTTTTGCCAATATCAGTTACTTGCACTTTAGTAGGATCCATCTTTCCTCCTGCGCCCATGCTACTAACTATTCTAAAGTTTTTATAATAAGCTGTGCTTAAAAGGGTAACCTTGGGCGTTAAGCTATCAATGGCATCTACAATATAACTGTATCTGTTTTCAAGTATTTCCTCCACCTTATCGGGGGTTAAAAAAGTTTTCATGCTTGTCAATTCCAAATCGGGATTAACATCTAACAAACGTTGATGCATTAAATCGGCTTTGTACAAACCATGAGTACTGGATAATGCTGGTAATTGTCGGTTTCTGTTGCTCGGATCAACGGTATCTCCGTCAACAATGGTCATTTTGCCAACACCACTGCGGGCTATGGCTTCTGCAGCATAAGAACCAACACCACCCAATCCAATCACCAGGACATGGGCATTTTGCAGCTTTTCAATCCCCTTTTTGCCAACCAACAATGTGGTGCGCGACAACCAACTTAAATCACTCATGTATGAATACCTTTTTGTAGTTTGCAAAAATAATTTCTTTCATCACATGCAGCTCACATTTTTTTATGGATGCAGCCACTTCATAAATTTTTTCTATTTCACACCCAGCATCATCATTTTCAATAAATAATTGATGATTTGGCGTGGCTGCAAAGATGTGTTTTAATCTTTCATTCTTTTCATTCAGCAAAGCATTTCCAAACGATAAATAAGCCCCCAATTTTAGTAATTGTGTTGCAATTTGTTCGTTTTGATTAAAGCCATGAATGATAAAAACAATTTGGTTTTGGTATTTTTTTATGATAGCAGACAGCACATCATAGGCTTGCACACAATGCACTATCACTGGTTTTTTTAATTGTATGGCTAAGGCAATTTGTTTTTCAAAAATGGGTATTTGAAGTGATATTTCGGGGCCTTTTAATTTATCTAAGCCACACTCGCCAATAGCTTTACAATTGGGTTTAATTGCTTGTTCCTTTAGTGCTTGAAATTGTTTGTCAAAAATTATTGTATCAATCAACCAAGGATGTATACCTGCCGAAAATAGATGCAAATTATTTCTTTGGGTTAATGGTGTTGTGCACCAATCGGTGATGCTTATGATGTTTTGCTTATCCTCAATTTGATGGGTATGGATGTTGATGAAAGAAATCAAACTAAAGTTTTAAAAAGCAGTGTTTACTCAGGCTTATAGTTTTGTGCAAAAAACTCAACATACTTCATCGTGTCTTGTTCTTTAAACAACACATTGTAGTTTTCATCACTAATAACAAAATAAGAATAGGTACCCGCTTCCAGGTTTTTATAAATGTCATCATCACCTTGTGTGGTGCTAAAATATTGCAAAGCTTCTGTGCTGTTTTTAAAAAGCCTTACTACGATCAAACCCTTGTTTTTACCAAAAGGCATATAATTGCTTTTGTAGTTTTTAGATTCAAAATACTTGGTGTTAAAATCAGAAACGGCTACCGATTGTTGTTCAGTATTTACATCTTTAGTGTCAAATGCTAACACAAAAAAATGAGTTTTATCGGGACCTGTTTTGTAGCCAGCTTTTGCTGATGCTGAATCAACAACGGCTGGCGCTTTATCTCCAAATTTAAGTTTATTAATTACGGCTAAAATTTCTTCTGCTCTTATTTTTACTGAATCTTTAGGATAGTCGGCTACTACTTGTTTTAAAGCCAATTCAAACTCCGAAACTGGTTTTAGGCGGCCAATGCACAATGATTTTAACAGGGCAAACTTTGGTTTAAATTTGCTTTTTGCAATTAATGTATCGGCCGCATTGCAACGATCTAAAGCTACACTGTAATTACCATATGTATAAGCCAAGTAAGTTTCTTCGTAATAGGCTTCAATCTTATTTAAACGATTGGTTTTTTCTGCATTATACATTGGATTTCTTAAAATTTGAGCATAGTCTGAATCGGGATATTTGCTCAAAATAAGGTTCTTATTGATTTCGGCATTGGCATTGTCTTTCATGGCCAAATACAAACGATATAACTGGTAATAACAAGTTGCTTCATATTTATTGCCAGGATATTTTTGATTTAGTGTTTCGAAAGTTGATGCCGCCTTGCTTAAATCCATTAATTGCTCTTTGTATATTAACCCTAAATCGTAGTATGCTTCAACAATTTTCAAGGTAGAGGCCTCCACTTTTTCTTTGGTTAAAGGTAAGTTTTTGGTATACCAGGTTTTACTTTTTGTTGGTCCGCTAGTATCAGCAACAGCCGTGTTTTTTCCCTTTGATGTATCTGATTCTTCGGTATTAAAATTTGCGACCACTTGTTTGTTGCTTCTGCGCCAATTATCTTCCAGCTTGCGTGTTCCCCATCTTTTTTGGAACTCACTAAAACCAAAGGTTAATTGCTGTTGGTTATAAAAATACCATGATGAACCCGAGCCAAGGTCTTTTGTGGCACCATTGTTTATCTCGGTAGAGTTCGCTGAATTGAAAGCTGCATTTTCGGCATCTTCTTTTGCTTTTTCCTCATCATCAATGGCTTTTTGCATTAAGTCTTTAATCATGCGATTTAACTCAGTATCACTTAATTTAGCCATACGCTGCAGACTATCTTCTTTGTTGATGGTGTTATAATCAGCAATCAATCTTGATAAACTCTTCTTTTTATTCAACACAATTTCATAATCGGGGTAATCTTTATTCAAGAAAGAAACAGCGCTATCATAATAAGCACCAGCTAACGGGTATTTTGGCATTTCGAAATATAAATCGGCCAGTTTTACTGAGCTAATCCCTTTTTGTTGTGTGTTTGTTGTGCTTTTTTGAATCGATTTTAATAAATAATCCTCTGCTTTTGCGGTGCTTCCATCCTTAATCGCAATTTCTGCAAGACCGTAATAAATTTGGTCTAAATAGTCACTATTTTTAGAGTCTTTCAGCATTTTATTTAACTGCGCCAAAATTTGTCTGCTATCGCCAGAGCTTGCATCATACATTTTAGCTTGATAAATTTTAGCATAAAAGGTTAGCTCGTATTTTGGATTCATTTTTATTACCTTGCCATAAAGATTTCTAGACAAGTCATATTTTTTTAGCCTTTGATACATTTGAGCTAAAATAAAGGTGTAACGTGCCTTTGTTTTTTTGCGTTTTGTAAAGCCAATGGCTCTGTTTAGATGCTTTGCCGCCTGCTCATAATTTTCTTGTTTGCTATAAAAATCTGCTTGCACAGCTAGGAGCTCGCCATTTAATCGGTATGGAAAACCAGGATCGCTTTTAAGCATATCAATATAGCCTTGCGATTTTGTAAAGGCGCCAATTTCATTGTAAGTTTTAATTAACCACAGCAAGGCTTCAAACCTACCATCTTGTTTTTTGTATTCGCTAATAACATATTCAAACACCTCAACGCCTGCAAAATATTCGTGTTTATAAAAATGGCTTTGCCCAATCAATAAATAAGTATCGTCAATCCAGCTGCAGTATTCTTTTCCTTTTATAGACATACTATGACGTTGAATTACAAAAGAAGCTTTTTTAAATACCTTTTCCATGGCTGGAGTAGCAGTTTTTGCATCCTTTTGGTCGCCATAGGTATAAATTGGAAGTACTTTATTGTAATCGTCCTTATAATTGTCTTCCATTAAAGTAACCGCTTCTTTTAGCGCTTCGTTACCATTAAAATAACCATTAAATTTTGCATTAAGGTTATGATAATTACGGTTGATCCAGGTGTTTTTTTTGGTAGAACAGCCCGCAAAAAAGAGTAACGCAATAATAACAGCGTTTACTATGAATAAATGATATGTAGATTTAAAATTCAAAAATATAAACTAAATGTAACCAATAGTAACGCTTTAAAGCTCAAATTATTGCCTTTAAAACGCAAAAATATACTAATTTACTAAATATGTATCGCACGCTTTGCTGTAGCATCTAAACAAGCTTCTTTAAAACTCTCTGTGAAGGTAGGATGAGCATGGCTCATACGTGCAATATCTTCTGCAGATGCTCTAAATTCCATAGCCACAACAGCCTCAGCAATCATATCGGCAGTGCGTGGACCAATCATGTGTACACCCAAAATTTCATCAGTAGTTGCATCGGCCAATACTTTTACAAAACCATCGGTATCCATACTTGCACGTGCTCTTCCGCTGGCTTTAAATGGAAAATTACCTACTTTATATTTTGTCCCTTTTTCTTTCAATTGCTCTTCGGTGTAACCAACAGCAGCAACTTCGGGCCAAGTATAAACCACACCCGGTATTAGGTTGTAATTGATATGTGGCTTTTGGCCAGCAATTACTTCGGCCACAAAAGTACCTTCTTCTTCTGCTTTATGCGCTAACATTGCACCACGCACCACATCGCCAATGGCATAAATACCTGCCACATTTGTTTGTAAATGCTCGTCAACTTCAACCTTTCCTTTTGCATCAACTTTAACACCCGCTTTATCTAAACCCAAATTATCTGTATAAGGCTTGCGACCAAGAGCTACCAGACAATAATCGCCCTTAAACTCAACGGCTTTTCCATCTTTGTTTTCGGCTGTAACGGTAGCTTCTTTAGCAGTAGCGCCTGCACCAGTTACCTTATGATTCAAATAGAACTCGATACCTAATTTAGCTAAAGATTTTTGAAGCTCTTTACCTAAGGCTTTATCCATGGTTGGGATAATGCTATCGGCAAACTCTAACACCGAAACCTTACTTCCTAAACGTGCATAAACGGAACCTAACTCTAAACCAATAACACCACCACCAACTAATATTAAATGTTTGGGAACTTCTTTTAGTTCTAAGGCTTCGGTAGAGGAAATGATGCGTTTTTTATCTATCACAATAGAAGGTAATGAAAGAGGTTTTGAGCCAGTAGCAATAATTGTTTTATTGCTTTCTAAAACTGTTTCTCCTTTATCATTTTTGATGGAAATTGTATTTTTTGAAGTGAAGCTACCGTGCCCATTAAAAACAGTAATTTTATTTTTTTTCATCAAAAAATTAATCCCATCGCAAGTTTGCTTTACTACTTCGCTTTTACGTTTAATCATTTGCGCCAAATTCACTTTTACCTCTTTAACATCAATACCATGTGTAGCGAAAGTATGTGTTGCATTGTGATAGTGCTCAGAACTGTCAAGTAAAGCTTTTGATGGAATACAGCCAACATTAAGGCAGGTTCCACCTAAGGTTTGGTAACGCTCTATTAAGGCTGTTTTAAATCCAAGTTGTGCACATCTAATTGCAGCTACGTAGCCACCAGGGCCTGAACCAATAATTGTAACATCAAATTTTTCCATCTTATTTTTTCTATTTGATTTTGCTAATTTAAAAATAAAAGCTCTTTAATGATTAATCCAAACGCTTCAAGTGAATTTCTCTTGGAGGCGAAATAATTAAAGGCACTTTTTCGATATTTACTGAACTGGTATCTAAACCGAATGCTTTTTCTTCTGATAAGCTGATGCTCTTTAAAAAGAAGTATATTTTCAATACCACTTTTTCATAAAATGGCAACTCGTTTTCGCTACTCAAAAACTTTTCCATAACCACAAATCTAAAATCCCCAATTACATTGTTTTTGTTGAGCGATTCGTACCTACTGGTAATATCCACTTCTTTGTTCTTTACCATATCAGAAACCACTTTTCTGAACATTAAATTGATGCGAGGAGCAACACGGAATCCTAATTTAAAGTCAATACGTATTACATCATCTTTAATAATTTCGATTACTTTATACTCCATGGTATAAGGCTCATCCATCAAATCGACATGTACAAACCAATAAATATCAGCCCGTTTAGGTTGCTTTTGAAGAATGCTGTAAATAATTTTAGACTCAATTTCATCTTTTCTTTCCGCACCTGTTAAATAAACCAAGTGAGTGGCATATTTAGGAATACTTAAATCCTTACTTAAGTCATACATTAGACCTAAATAGTCATCTAATTTTGTAAATTCTACATAGCTATTTCTAATTTTTCTGGCATCATACCAAATCCACATAATAATGACTAACAAAGTGGCAATAAGCATGGTTACCCAACCGCCATGTGGCAACTTATCTAGGTTTGCGATTAAAAAAGAAATTTCAATAACAGCATATGTTATCATAAAACCAATGATGTAAAACAACTTATAGCGCTTAAGCCTCATGTAATAAACCAATAAAATTGAAGACATTAACATGCCAATGATAATAGTTAAACCATAGGCAGCTTCCATATTTTTTGATTCTCTAAAAAACAATACAATACCAATACAGCCGAACATTAATAACCAATTGATAGAAGGTATATATAGCTGTCCTTTCATATTTGAAGGATAGTTGATTTTAACTTTGGGCCAAAGATTTAAACGAATGGCCTCATTTATAAGTGTAAAAGAACCACTAATTAAAGCCTGACTTGCAACTACTGTTGCTATAGTAGCTACTCCAATACCAATCGGCAATATTTGTTTAGGAATGATGGCATAAAAAGGACTGATATCACCTAGTTTTTGGCCATCTAGGTTTAATAAAAACGATGCTTGCCCCATGTAATTTAACATCAAAGCCACCTTCACAAAAATCCAACTTACTCTAATGTTTTCTCTACCGCAATGACCTAAATCACTGTATAAGGCTTCTGCACCTGTAGTACAAAGAAACACAGCCCCTAAAAGCCAAAATCCACCAGGGTGGGTAGTCAATAATTTTATTCCGTAATATGGATTTAAGGCCTTAAGCACTTCAACATTATTTGCAATAGAAATAGTTCCCATCACAGCCAAGAAGATGAACCATGTAAGCATTACAGGACCAAAAAACTGTCCAATAGATTTTGTTCCAAATTGTTGTATAAAAAACAAGGCAGCAATAATTCCAATAACAATAGGCATTGTTTGAATATCTGGATTTAACGCTTGCAAACCCTCCACTGCCGAGGAAACTGAAATTGCAGGCGTGATGATACCTTCGCCCAACAGCGCACTTCCGCCAATTATTGCTGGTATTAACAACCACTTTACTTTGGTTTTTTTTACCAAGGTATATAAAGCAAAAACACCGCCTTCACCCCTATTATCGGCTCTCAAGGTAAGCACTATATACTTGAGCGTTGTTTGCATGGTCAATGTCCAAAAAATGCACGAAACACCTCCTAAAATAATATCTCTGTCAATGATACTTTCACCAACAATGGCACGTAAAACGTAGAGTGGCGATGTACCAATATCTCCAAAAATAATTCCTAAAGTAACTAAAACACCTGCAGTGGTAAGCTTGTGATGATGACTATGGTCTGAGCTCATGTTATAAATTGAGGGCGCAAAGGTAAGTAAAAAGCAAATTGGGGCAGTATTTTTATGAGGTATTTTTACAGATTCAGATTTAAACCATCATAAGCCAAAAAAATATTCGATGGCAATTCTTCTGAAACAGCATCATGCAGGCCTAATTGGTGACTTATATGTGTAAAATAAGCTTGCTCAACATCAAGTTCTTTTGCCAAATCGATTGCCTCCTGAAAAGTAAAATGTGAAATGTGCTCTTCTCTCCGAAGTGCGTTTAATACCAATACTTTTGAACCCTTCATTTTTTCCTTTTCCTTTTCGCTTATGCTTTTTGCATCGGTAATGTAGGTAAAGTCATCAATTCTAAATCCTAGTACAGGCATTTTATAATGCATAACTTCAATCGGAATGAGTTTAATGTCTTTTATCTGAAAAGGTGCTAAATCAATTTCATTTAGATTAATGAGAGGTATACCTGGATATTTATCTTCAGCAAAAATATAAGCAAACTCTCTTTTAATTGCAGCTTGAACACGGCTCGTAGCATATACCTCAATATGCTTACCATTAATAAAATTAAAAGCCCTAACATCATCTAAGCCAGCAATATGATCTTTATGTTCATGGGTAAAAACAACTGCATCCAACTGTTCAACTTGTTCACGCAACATTTGTTGTCTAAAATCAGGGCCAGTATCAATTACAATAGTCGTGGTTGATGTTTCAACCATAATGGAAGAACGCAAACGTTTATCTTTTACATTCGTGCTTTTACACACTTCACATTTGCAGGCTATCAATGGCACTCCCTGCGATGTTCCTGTGCCTAAAAAAGTTATTTTCAAAAAGTATTTAAATTATGATGCGAAATTACGAATATTAATAAAACTAAATTACCTTGATCTTAATTGTTGCTTTTTCATCTTAAAAAATTAAGCTTACTAGATAATCATCTGCACTGCCTAAAAAGTTTTACTATAATTGCATCACATTTATAAAGAATATGAAAAAATTTTTATTGCTCCTGGTGCTCACCAGCAATGTAATTAAAGCCCAAAACAAAATGCTTAGCATGGAAGATGCGGTGCTAAAAGCGCGCACTAGTCTTGCCCCACAGAGCTTTAAACAAATGATGTGGATTAAAAACAGTAACGATTATAGTTATGTTGGCACTGATAATCATCTTTATAAAGGAAATGCTGAAAGTAAGCCACAACTATTAATCCGATTGGCTGAGTTGAACAGTGCTTTGCGTGCGCAAAAAGAAGATACGTTGGCTGCATTTCCCAGCATGGAATGGGAAGATGTGAATAGCTTTATTTTTAAAGCCAATAAAAAACGATGGATGTGGATTACTGCCGTAAAAACATTGGAGAAAAAACCTTTAGAAAACTTTCCAGAAGATGCCGAAAATATGGATAAAGACAAGAAAAAAGGATTTATCGTTTATACCAAAAACAATAATCTATATTTATGGAACGCGGGCAAAATATATCCTATTTCAAAAGATGGTAGTAGTGATATTGTATACGGAGAAAGTGTACATCGCAATGAATTCGGCATAAAAAAAGGAACTTTTTGGGGCAATACAAGCAATTATTTAGCCTTCTACCGCATGGACCAATCTATGGTGAAAGATTATCCAATTACTGATTACAGTGTAAAACCAGCGAAAGAAAAAATCATAAAATACCCCATGGCGGGCGACAGCAGCCACCAGGTTACCATTGGTATTTTCGACCTTAAAAAACTGGAAACTATTTATTTAAAAACCACTGGCCCTGCTGATCATTATATTACCAATATTGCCTTTAGTCCTGATGATAAACATGTGTATGTGGCCGAGTTGAATCGCAATCAAAACGAAATGAAATTAAACAGCTACAATACTATAACTGGCGATTTTGAAAAAACACTTTTTATCGAAACAGATGAAAAATATGTAGAGCCTTTGCACGCCATGACCTTTGTGCCAAGCAGTCCAAACCAATTTATTTGGCAAAGCAGACGCGATGGATGGAATCATTTGTACTTGTATGATATCAATGGTAAATTGATTAAACAACTTACCCAAGGTGATTGGGAAGTAACTAATTTATTGGGCTTTTCGGATGTAAGTGATAAAATATTTTTTGAAGCAACTAAAGAAAGTCCGCTTAACAGAGACCTTTACAGTGTTACTATTGCAGATTCAAAAATTAACAGATTAACCAGTGGTGATGGTACTAACAGAGTTTTGATGAGCGAAAATGGAAACTACTTTTTGAATACATTTTCAAACATCACTACCCCAACTATTGTTCAACTCATCAATCCCAAAACCAAAAAAACACAAGAGTTATTAAGAGCATCAAACCCCATCGCAGATTATAAAATTGGCAATGTATCCATTTTTAGTATCGATAATAAACAAGGTGATAAATTGTTTTGTAGACTATTTAAACCTGCTGATTTTGACAGCACAAAAAAATATCCTGTAGTGGTTTATTTGTATGGCGGGCCGCATGCACAAATGATTACCAACAGCTGGCTAGGTGGCGCCAATTTATGGTTTCATTATATGGCTCAAAAAGGCTATTTGGTGTTTACACTTGATAACAGAGGATCTGAAGCCAGAGGTAAAAAATTTGAACAGGCTACATTTAAACAATTAGGTACAGCCGAAATGGAAGATCAATTAGAAGGAGTAAATTATTTAAAATCTTTGAAATGTGTTGATGCCACGCGCCTTGGTGTGCATGGCTGGAGTTTTGGTGGTTTCATTACCACGTCCTTAATGACACGTTATCCTGATGTGTTTAAAGTTGGTGTTGCAGGTGGACCTGTGATTGATTGGAGTTATTATGAAATTATGTACACCGAACGTTACATGGACACGCCACAAAGTAACAAAGTTGGTTATGATGCCAATAATTTATTGAACCATGTAGATCAATTAAAAGGTAAGTTAATGCTCATCCACGGCACAGCCGATGATGTAGTGCTTTGGCAACACAGTTTACAATTTGTAAAAAAAGCTGTAGAGAAAAACATTCAATTAGATTATTTTCCTTATCCGGGGCATTTACACAATGTTTTAGGAAAAGACAGAGTACACTTAATGCAAAAAATAAGCAATTACTTTTTTGATTATTTGTAGGTTATTTAGAGGAGTAGTGTATTAATTGCTTTTAAATTAGTTACTTTTGCTTATCTCAACTGATGATAATGAAAAAGTTAGTTTTTCTGTTTGCATTATTTCTAAACATGAATGTTTACGGTCAACTGCCAAATGGAAGTGTGGCGCCCGATTTTACACTTACAGATTATGATGGCACAACACACAACCTCTATTCGTACTTGAATGCCGGCAAAACCGTTTTTTTAGAAATATTTGCTGCACATTGTCCAGTATGTTGGGGCCATCATCAAACTCACACCATGAAGAACATGTACAACAATTACGGACCAAATGGAACAAATGAAATTATGGTTCTGGCGCTAGAACATGACCAATGGAATGATTCAAACGCGTTTATTGGAAACGGTCCAGCCTGGGTAACGCAGGGAAATTGGCTAAGCTGAACACCTTATCCAATATTTGATGTTGAAGATCCCAACAGAGGCGTTTTTAATGATTATAATGTTACCTTCTACCCTATTGTTTACAAAATATGTACAGATAAAATTGTAGAACGTGTATTGACTTCTGAAACAGAAACTCAGCTTTACCAGATGGTGCAAGACTGTCAGAGTGCGCTCTTAACTATTGATGTCAAAACCGATGTGTCAATTGATATCAAGCAGTCAAAAATGTTAGTGATTAATCAGTATCAAAAAGTAAAAGAAATTATAGTTGTAAATTTGCAAGGGCAGGTTGTTAAAGTAGTGAACAATCTTACCAATTCAACAATCGATATCAGTGATTTACATGCAGGTATTTATCTTTTCAAGGTAGGTTTAGAAAATGGAATAATACATAAAAAACTTTATTTGCATTAGATCAACTTCAACGATGAAGGGTGTTTAAAATAAAAAGTTCTTTATTCTAAAAATGGATACTTTTTATAGTACACCGCTGTTAAACAAATCGTGTTTTTGTCCTACTTTTACAACATTATTTTTATACCCATTGTATTGAATCATATTAGAACGAGTTTAGCCAAAGTCCTATCCTACCTGCTGCATCCTGTGTTTATGCCAAGCTATGCTGTGTATTTATTGTTGAATAATTCTGCGTTTAAAATCAATGAAAAAATAGGGTGGTTGATTTATGCCTTGGTGTTTTTAAACACTTGTTTATTGCCTGTTTTTGCCACCTTAATTTTAAAAAAATTTGGCCTTGTAAGTAGTATGCAAATCGATCAGCAAAACGAGAGAACAAGCCCATATTTAATTTCCTTATTCTTCTTTACTACTACATGGTGGTTGCTAAGCAAAGCGCCTTTGCCACCAATTGTAGCGCAGTTGATGTTAGGGGCATCAATCGCTATTTTATTTACTGCTATCATTAATTTAAAAATGAAAATTAGTGCACATTTAGTAGGCATAGGAGGCGCCACTGGTGCATTTTTAGTGCTTGGTTTAAGTGGTTTTCAAGATTACAGTTTTAATGTAATAGCTGGTGTGTTCATTGCTGGTTGCCTTGGTTGGGCGAGGCTAGAGCTGCAAGCGCACACACCAAGAGAGGTTTATAGCGGTTTTTTATTGGGTGTTTTTTGTCAGTTATTAGCCGACAAATTAAGTTGATTTTTACAAAGTGCTTGCATGATAAACAAAATGATTATATTTGTAATGTTTATATGATAAACGGCTGTTGTTTTAATAGCTACGTTAAACCCTAAAAAATTTATTTTGATTACACACAATTCGTTGGAATACAACACCGATTTAGCGCCTTTGATAATTTCTGAATATGGCAGAAACATTCAAAAAATGGTTGATTTTGCAATTACAGTTCAAGAACGTGAAGAACGCAATAGAGTAGCGCGTGCTATTATTGATATTATGGGTCAGTTGAACCCACATTTGCGCGATGTAAACGATTTTAAACACAAGCTTTGGGATCATTTATTTGTTATTTCTAAATTTCAATTAGATGTTGATTCGCCTTACCCTAAACCCAGTCCCGAAACTTTTACCACCAAACCTCAACGTGTTGCTTATCCCAGAAATAACATTCGTTTTAAGCATTATGGCAAAGTAGTTGAAGACATGATTCAAAAGGCTATAGAAATGCCAGAGGGCGAAATGAAAGATGCTTTTGTAGAAACCGTTGCCAATGTGATGAAGAGTTTTTATATTACCTGGAATAAAGACAATGTGGGTGATGATGTAATTTTAGATCAATTGAAGATGCTTTCAAAAGGTCAATTGAAACTGAAAGAGGGTGTGCGTTTGGCCAATAAAAGCGACTTGCAAACACGCAATGTGCAGCAAGGCCATAGCAACAACCAAAATATGGGTACGGGTATGCCTAAAAAGAAAAAGAAATTTCACAAAAAGAAGTTTCAAGCATAATCTAGTTGCGCCCTAAAATTTAGTATTTCCGAAAAATAACATTTATGGAAAAACACAGTTATCAGTTAAATTATATCAGCTATGCTTCTTCCGCCGAGCTTAATGAAGAAGATGCCAAACTACTGGTTGCCGCGCGTGAAGCTGCGCACAGAGCATATGCACCATACTCAAAGTTTAGTGTAGGCAGCGCTGTTTTACTCGAAAATGGTTTAGTAATTACAGGTAATAACCAAGAGAATGCGGCTTATCCATCGGGCATCTGTGCTGAGCGTGTGGCCATGTTTTATGCATCATCTCAATACCCTGGCGTTAAAGTTATTAAAGTGGCTGTAACAGCTTTTTCTAAGGAATTTCCTGTTAAGGCGCCTGTAGCACCTTGTGGCTCTTGCCGTCAAGTACTATCAGAATATGAGAAATTACACCATGCCGATATTGAATTAATTTTACAAGGACAAGAAGGAAGTATTTATCGCCTTAAAAATGTGAGCAGCTTATTGCCATTAGCTTTTACAAGCGATGATTTAAGTTAAGTTTTACTTGTTATTTTATCCCTGTAATTTAGTATTGGTTTTTCAAAAGTTTGATAAACTACCCAAGAAATTAAATACGTTATTGTTAACGCTATAGCCCACTGTAAAGGCACTGATGAAATTTTTGGGTTCTCAAGAAATACAGGAAATATAAAAATATGTATTAAATAAATGGCATAGGTAAGCACGCTGGTGTAAGTAATTAATTCATAAAAACCTTTTGTAATAATATTTTTATGTTGATTATAATTTATTGAAGAAATAAAAGGCACCATTAAAGTTACCGTAAAGGGCAAAATAAAGAAACCAATCGTTCGTGGTAAAAGTGTTGTATCTATTAATAGGTTTGGATAAGATAAGGTCCAATAATAATAGATATATCCAACAAACAAAATAAGTCCTGAAAGTGCAACAATCGGTGATTTCAAATTTTCGAAAAGCGCCCATTTCTTATGCTTTATAAAGGCAAGTAAAACCCCTAAAAAAAGAGAATCAAATCTAAAAGGGAAATTACTGTTTACACCTTCATAAGGAACATTTCCATTTAATACATAACCCAAACGAGCAAGGTTTACAAATACAATAAATGCAATGATTGCGAAAAAAATCTTTTTCTCCGTTTTTAAAAAATTGGTGGCTAATATCAAGTAAAACGGAGCAAAGAGGTAAAACCATTCTTCAATAACTAAGCTCCACGAAACACCAAAAAATTGTATTCCATAAAAGTTATTTTGCAAAAATAAAAGGTAGTAAATGATGTTGTAGCCAATGCTATGATCTATAACAATAAACTTGAAGAGAATAACTAAATAATAAAGCGGTAAAATTCTAAACCACCTTCGTGTCCAAAAGGTTTTGAGCGTTTGTAAAAGCGGCATTTTCTTATCAATTTCTTTAAAAAGAATACCTCCAATTAAAAAACCACTTAACACAAAAAATATTTCAACCCCAATACCCCCAATTCTGAGTGGTCTTAGACCTGGAATATTTATACCTCCATGCTGCGCCAAAACCATCCATATGGATATGGCTCTCATCAAATCTAAACCAAAATTACGATTCATAAAGTACTACTTCGTTGAATTAAAACAGGGCAACAAGGTGTAAAAAATTTAGCTATTTTCAACCAATTGAGAATTAAAAAGTTTTTAAATGCGCACTGTTGTTTACTTATGGGCATATTTTTTATTATTATTATCTTCGCAAAAATATAATAACAACATGAATAAATTTTACTAACCACTATTTTAAGTATACTCTAGCAACATTTGCTCAGGCTCAAACCCGTTATATTGCAGTATCAAGAGCAGATACCAGTAATTGCAGTACTCCAGGAAACCCTTGCGCTACTATTAATTATGCTGTTGCACAAGCTCTTGTTGGCGATACCATTATGGTGGCAAGTGGCACCTATGCATTTGTGGGTTCACAAATTATAGATAAATCAGTAATTGTTATGGGTCAAGATAGTTTAACAAAACCTGTAATAACTGCTACTGCATCTAATATTATTGAAGTTACAGCCGACAGTGTAACAATTTCAAATTTACGCATTGAAATGGGTTTAACAATAACAGATGGCATTGGTGGCATTGTGGCAAGTGACACTTACAATTGTCTTGTAATTGATAATAATGAAATTATTAGTCAAAAGTATTTAGTGTAGGCATGGTGTTCAATAGCTACGCCATATTGGCTTCTGAAGGTATAGGCCAGGTTATAACAAATTCAAACAACTTGGTTGAGCCTTTAGACTTAGCGCGTGATGCTCATGGCAGAGGTTTTGGCATTGGATTAAATGGTACGCCAGGCGCGGGAGCAAATATCTTTGGAAATACAGTTCGTGCTTATTACCCAATTCAATCTATTGAAAATACGGATGATTTAAATTGTGATGATAACTTTTTTACAGGTTATATTTTAATTGCTTATCCATCTAATGCTACAACTGCAACATTTACAAACAACACTTTTGATGGATATAACGATCAGGTGGCGGCTAACTTAACTTCATTGTTAGAATTAAGAGCTTTCAACGACAATGCTGCAGCACTTGTTCAAGGGAATGAATTCATTAATTACAAAAATATTGGTTTTTTTAGTTCTGCTTCACGCAATATTACTGTGCTGGAAAATGATTTTTAGTCATCAGATAGCGCCACTGAGTTTATTAACATTATGCCAATACTAAGCTTTTTACTGCTGGAACACAAAACACAAATTATAGCAATCAAATTGATATAAAAGGAAATATCTTTAACGCTGGATTGGATAGTATGGGTGCTGCCATAGTATTTGGTGATCATTACGGTGTTACTTTTCCAGCATTTGAAGATACTATTAAAGTTGGAGGATCTAATGCATCAGATAAAAATATTTTTGATACCAATTACAAGCATTATATCGTGCTTGACTCTTTAAGTGGGCCTTCAAATACCATTAGCTTTTGGTCGGGTTATAGTGTTAGCAACATGCTTCCTTTTTCTCATAGTGTTTATGCATTGGCTGCTTATAATGATTACGGAATTACCGACACTATTGCTTTAGAAGAAAAAATGTTAGATTCATTAGAAATAGCGGGTTTAGGCAAAGTTATATTGTTCGACTCATTGGTTGTTACCTCATTAAACAATTTCCATCTGTTGTCGTTAAACGTGTTTCCAAACCCAAGTCAATCGGTTGTTACTATTCAACATCAAAACATTTCGGGATTATCTCAAATAAGTGTTTTTGATATTTCCGGAAAAATGATTTACAATACACAACAAAATGTTACAAATAATATGGTTTCTTTTCCTGTAAATCAATTTGCAAATGGCCAATACTTGGTGCTTTTGCAAAGTAAAAATGTGTTTTACCAAAGTAAATTTACTAAAGAAGTAATCTAAAACTCAATATATGAAAAAAGCACCGCTAAATAGCGGTGCTTTTTATTTTAATTAGATGCGTCTCTTACTTAGTTTTAACAATCTTAACCTTATTGTTATTGCTTTCAGATGTGCTCATGAAATATAAACCCGGTGCTAAATCTTCGGTACTATATTGTTCGTACTGATTTGTGATAACCTGTTTGCGCCAAATTATTTTTCCAATAGCATCAAATAAGTAAACTGTAACAGTATTGTTTTCGGCCGATTTAACCATAAATCCACTTTGTAATTCAAAAGGATTTGGATAAGCAAGTAATTCTTCTGCAACAGTATTTGCAATTAAAGTTGTGTTTGCATCAATTTCAATTGCTTCTGGAGCCGATTCTCTTGATCCTGCACCAATAGGAGAAGTGCTTATTGTTATATTGCAAGCTGATCCAAAGGCGCCCCAAGTGTTATAAACAAATCCTCTCACTCTTACTGCATAGGTGTGACCCAAAAGTAATGCAGGAGAAACAGCCGATAAATTTAAATATTTTAACCCTATTATAGTGCTTGTAACAGTCGCATTCGAAAGGTCTGTAAATTCAAACTCATATAAACTTGCCATAGAAACAGCATCACAAGAAATTGTAGTATTCAGAGGTAGTGTAATATTACAAAACTGACTTCTTATTTGCGTTGGCAAAACACCTGTTATGGCAGGATTTTCGGCTAATCCAATAGTGCAAAGTGTAGCATAATTTCCCCATTCGCCTCCAACTTTTGCTCTAACTCTGGTTACATATTGGGTATTGAATTGCAATACAGGATTAATGGCATCGCCATAAGCTATGACATTATTCGAAGTAAATGAAGCGTATAATGCAAGTGTGGCAGGATTTCTAAATTCCCATTGATAATTTGTGGCATTGGCCACAGGGTTGCATGCAAAATGTGCATTGGGTATAAAATTAATTTGTCCACAATCTACATCGCGTACTTGTGTTGTTGCAACATTGCTTACACATGGCGCTATATCAACAGACGCAGAGGCGGTGCAACCAAATGAGTTTGCAACAGTAACAGTGTAAATTGCAGGTAAAAGAATGATTGCTGTTTGGGTTTGCATTCCGTTGCTCCATGAGTAACTATCGTAACCGGCACCAGCATCTAAAGTGGCTACATTGTTTGGACAAAAATCAAAATCTCCAGTAATTGAAGGCGCAGTGGGTGCAGGGTTAACAGTTACTGACGTTGTAGAACTGCCACTGCCACTGCCAAAACTACCAGTAATAGTTACACTATAGTCGCCACTAACAGGGTTAGCTACAATAGGGTTTTGTAGGTTACTTGTAAAACCATTAGGACCAGTCCATGCAAATGTTAATGGTGCTATACCTCCTTGAAAAGTAGCTGTTAAATTTAAAGCTGAGCCCTCGCAAGCTGGTGCAACAAAACCTGCAACAACATTTGATAGAGGTGCTTGAATAGCTACAGTACAAAACGATGTAACATTACTCCATGTGTTGAAAACAAATCCTTTTGTTCTAACTTCATATGTTTGTCCTATCTGAAGCGCCAAAGTTGGATGGCTTAGTGATATATAAATAGATCCTTGAATTACTGTTGTTACTTGTTGCGTGGCAATGTTTGTAAATTCAAACTCATACAAAGTACCCATTGGCACAGGTGAACAAGCTACAGTTGAAGATAGCATTAAATTTGAAGCATTACAAAATTGTGGTTTCAATGCAGTTGGTGGAACACCTGTTATTGCAGGGTCTTGCATTAAACCCATTACGCATGATGATCCAAAGTTGCCGAATGTTGAACCCACACGCGCCCTAATAGCACAATTATACTGTGTATTCCATTGTAGAAAATTAACCAAACTTGGTGCAAAAGCAACACCATTGGTATTTTTTGTTCCAACAAGAGTGTTAGTGTTAACATCCCTAAACTCCCATTGGTAAAGATTTGCGCTTGCCACAGGCACACATTGTATTTGCGCCACAGGCGATAAATTAATTTTACCACAGTCAATTGCTCTTAACTGTGTGGTTGGTACTTGCGCATAGCTTTGAGCCATTCCAAAGAAAGCCAACATAGTAATCAATAATAAAGTGTTAAGTTTTTTCATTTTTATTTTGAGTTTAGTTAGTAAAAAAATCTTGAGGCAAATTTAATGGGGGCCTGTTACTACCTAAATGACATTCATCATTTTAAAAAATGATTTTGCTCATATTTAATCTCAACTGTTTCAATAAGCTATTTTTTGTGAATTTAATTATGATATCAATCTTTAAATAGTATG
>JBILPB010000131.1:0-9598 GCA_044374175.1 Bacteroidia bacterium
CTAAGCCCATGCCACCAGTTTTTGTGGTAAAATTAGGCACAAAAATCATTTTTTTCTGCTCATCATTCATTCCAATACCATTATCAATTACCTGAACAATGATAAAGTTATTTTCTTGGGAAAGATTGATTTCTACATGCCCATTTTTTTCATCATTAATGGCTTGCAGGGCGTTTTTTATGAGGTTGTTGAATACTCTTAACAATTGTTCTTTATCGGCATCAATAATATCATTATCAGTAAAATGATTAAAAGTAATTTCACTGGCAGTGGTTGTTCTAAAAAGAGTTACGGCATTATGAATTACTTCACTCAGTTTAACTTTAGCAAGTTTTGGCTTAGGCATTACTGCAAAGTTGCTGAACTCATTCGCAATTTGCGCTAATGTATCTACCTGTTCGATGAGCATGGTCGTAAATTTTTTAAACTTCTCATCAAATTGAGGACTTTGCTCCTCGTAGGCTCGTTGAATTAATTGTGCATTTAATCTGAGTGGAGTAAGTGGGTTTTTAATTTCATGTGCAACTTGTTTTGCCATTTCGCGCCAGGCACTTTCTCGTTCGCTTTTGGCAAGTCTTTCGGCACTTTCACCAAGTTCTAAAATCATTCTGTTGTATTCAATAATTAAGTTGCCAATTTCATCTTTATTATTCCATTCAATGGTTTCATTTTTTTTGCCCAAGCTAATGTTGGCAAGCTTTTGCTGCAACATTTGTAAGGGACCAGTAATTCTATTTGCGATAAACAAGGTTACCAATAATGAAATAACAATTAAAAATACATAGATATTAATAAGGGTAACCAAGAGGGTAGAAATTTCATTTTCTAATTCTGTTTGTTTAGCAAAATATGGAATATTTAAATAGCCCATAAGTTTATTATTTCTGTTCACAAAAGGAATATAGGCAGATAAATAATTTAAATTTCCTATTTGTTCTTTATTGATGAATTGGGCTTGTTTATTGATGACCATTTGCAAGTACGCTTCAGGATTCATCTTTGCAGAAATCAATCCTTCTTCAATAATTTTAGGTCGTGAAAGTGCTATTAAATTTCCATCAGGGTCATACAAATTAATGTCGGCTAAAAACACATTCGAAAATTTAGAAAGAATATAAGTGAGATAATCTTCTGATGAAAAGGAGATGCTATTTTCATCACCCAATTTATATTCCATTTCTCGCAGCACTGATTGCAGACGCTCTGTAAGATTTTCGGCATTCTTTTGTTCATACTGTTTTATAATAAAATAAACAGTGCCTGTTCCAAAAAGTATCAAAGCTACCAATACCATTGCAATTGGCAAAGATTGAATTCTGTTGCGTAAAGTAAATTTCTTTAATGATAATATTCTTTCTGAATTTACCAGGGCAATCAATAATAAAAACAATAAAGAATAAATTGAAAACAAGTAAGAGAAAAAGGTTAGTGCATTTACCCAATTTTCATTCTTAATACTTACCAAATAAGTACTTGAATTTGTTTTTAATGCATAATGTTTGTAGTCACGGAAATCAAAAAAAACATTAGAGGCATTTCGATTGGCCGTGTTGTAAAAGGAAAGCAATGAATTATAAATAAATTTACCATGATGTTTATTTAATAAAGTATCTCTATAAATGGCAAAAGATAAATTACTAAATTCCTTTTGGTTGTCAACTGTGTTATCAAGCAGCAATAAAGGAAATCCTATTTCATCAGAAAGGTATTTGGAGTCTGCTTCAATAAAAATATGTGCAATAAATTTTCGTCTGCTATTTACCTTTTTATATAATTCATACTTTAATAAAAACCCTGATTTAGCGCTCTTTTCGGCTGGTAAGTAACAGAAGTTATTGTTTTTGTTTTTCGAAAAAAGATCTTCAAAAAAACTGTACTTATCAAATACAGCACCAGGCGATTTTGAGATTGGATTACAGAGCGAATCATAAGCATAAAAGCTAATATCAAATTTTTCCCAATAGCCATTAAAATACTTTTCTTTCAAACGATTTAAAAAGGTACTTTCTTCGTCATTGTTTGCAATCAGCGAGTTTATTAAAAGTGAATCTTTAGGTATCTTTTCTTTCAAATCTATGGATAAAAACTCGGCCACAGGGTCACGTTCAATAGCTAAATTTTCTGCTAAAAATTTAAGTTTTTGTTCATTACTAAGTCTAATTTCATTGCGTATAATAATTGTTGTAAACACACTTGCTAGCGTGAGGTAGAAAATAGATTTAGTAGTATAATTACTGGTAAAGGCATTATATTCTAATATTTCCTGCAAAGCAAACCATGCCAAAGGAATAAGCATGTAAAGTAAAGGCACTTGCCATAAAGGAAAAGTAATTCCTAAAGTAATGGCAAGCATAATAAAGCCTGTGGCAATCTTTATTGAATATTTTTTTTGTTGTATAATTAGCACTTGGCCAGCAAAGTAGAGCGCTGTAAGTAGTAAACCAATACTAACATAACCTAAATAACTATATCCATTTAATGAAATCAGATTATTGACATTTACATTTATTTTTGAGTCATTAACCAAACTAATGATAACATTGATACAAAGCACAGTGAGCAATGCAAAGGCAACATTGAGTCCCAAAAGTATTTTGCAATTTGTTTTTTCTAACTTTAAATCACTCTTAACCTGGGCATATAAACCATAAAAATAGGCTGCTAAAAGAGCTGCATGCAAAAGCAAATCGCCTAAGGAAGGAATGTAGGATGTGTGCGCATAAATAGATGGACTAAATAATTCAGTGGTGTAGAGCGCCTCTGGAAAACCAAGTTTTAACATGGCTATTCTTATGGCGGCTAATAATAAACCAAAAACTATATAATAGCTGTAGAATCCGTATTGATGCAACAATCGAAAACAACTTTGTTCGATCAATAAAATTAGAAAAATCAAACTAAGCAAGAAGCACACTATTTGAATATACTCTATCCATAAATGTGCTTCATGTTCCACTTTATCGAGGGTAAAAAGGTAATGTTTTTCTTTACTAAAAACATCATGCGTTGAATTACTTTGAACTTCTAAAATATTTGTGCTTGCAGGCAAATGAAAGCCTATCGCATACTCATCCTTTAAATATTCATTATTAAAAGAGTAATCACTTTTGATTAAAATTAATCCAATAATAACTTTATTATTTACTTCCTTTCTTCTCACTTCAAACAAGCCATTATTAAGCTTTACGATTTTGCTATCAAGACAAATTTTAAGTAAGAAATTCTCCACAGGTATGTGATTGTCTGACCAAAATTTTAAAGAATCTTTTTCATATACCAACAAAACAAAGCCATCAGTATTGTACAACGATTTATAACTAATGAGCTGTTTTTTAAATAGCTCATCATAGCTATTGATTTCAATTTCTTTGGCAAATTGCACAATTAATTTCTCGATGGCCACTTCCTTTTGGTGAAGTTTACTTTCGAAATTACGAATATGTGTTTGTTCAGATTCCAGTAAAGGGATGATAGCCGAAAGCAATAGGCAAAGCAAAAGCGATATGCCAAATCCATAAAGGGTTTGTTTGGTACTTATTTGAAAAGACTTTACAGGCATCATTTTAGCAAAGATAATTACATCATTAATATAAGCAGCAAGTATCTGTGTATTTAAATAAGATTTGGCAAAATAATTAAAGATAATTTATAATAATGCCTTGCATGCTATTTGCAGTAAATTTAATTGAACTAAATTTGCATTATGAAAGCTCGGGTAATTAAATCTACAGGCAGTTGGTATACTATTTTAACTAGTGACATGACTGTAATGGATTGTAGAATGAAAGGCAATATTAGACTAAAAGGCAGCAGAAGCACTAATCCTATTGCTGTAGGTGATATCGTTGATTATGAACTAGAGTCAAATACAGCTCACGGAGTTATTAATGCCATTGAGGATAGAAAAAACTATATTATTAGAAAGAGCATCAACTTATCAAAGAAATCGCATGTATTGGCGGCCAATGTTGATCAGGTTTATGTAATGGTAACCGTAAGTAATCCTAGAACACCTTATGGATTTATTGATAGAATGCTGGTTACCGCTGAAGCTTATGGGATACCTGCAGCTATTATTTTTAACAAAAGAGATGCCTGGGATGAAAAAGACCTGTTACTTGCGGATGAAATGCGTGAAACCTATGAAAATGTGGGCTACGAAACTACCACAATCTCGGCATTAAATCCATTAGATGTTGAAAGTTTAAAAAAGAAATTAATTGGCAAAGTGAGTTTATTAATCGGTCATTCGGGCACTGGTAAATCTACATTAATAAATATTCTTAATACCGCTTTAAACATAAAAACTGCAGCCACATCTACTGCGCATTTACAGGGAAAACACACCACCACTTTTGCAGAGATGCATCCTATTGGTATTGATAGTTTTATTATTGATACGCCCGGCATTAGAGAATTTGGCCTGATTGATATGAATAAATACGAGTTAGGTCATTATTTTCCAGAAATTAGAGCACGGTTAAATCAATGTCGTTTTAATAATTGCCTGCATTTAAATGAGCCGGGCTGTGCTATAAAGGATGCAGTAGAAAAGAATGAAATTCCTTTTACAAGATTCAGAAGCTATGTGAGTATGATTGAAGGAGAAACTGAAGAAGTATTTGATTAATTACTTTTTTTGTTCCTGTATATTTACCATCGCAATGCTTTTGTTATCTGGGCTTAAGGCTAGTCTATTGATATTACTTACGCCCATTGCTCCAAAATTTCCACACAATCGCCAACCTAAATTAAATTGATGATCTGAATAATAAATCATGCCCTCTTTGGCACAAAAAACAATGTTGTTATTGCTTATCACAAAGTCTTCTACTCCTTTGTAAAACTCAATTAATTTAGTGATTGCACCATCTTTTTCGGTGCGGCAAAGCCAGCGAACACTATCTTTTTCTAGACTTGTAAAATATAAATTTCCAAAGTTAGATACTTGTAAACAACGACCTATGTTGGTTGCAATCGTTTTTGCTTTATTATTAGATGTATTGCAAAGTTGTAAACTGGGCGGCTCTGTTAAAATAAACGCTGCAAAACTGGTATCATTTAACCAAACGTAATAGCCCACAGAATCAACATTTGAAACATATACTTTTCCATTGTTTCCTGTTAAATCAAACGACCAAATTCTTTGTGAAGAGTCTTGTTCTACTTCAACAACAGAAATGCCTTTTCTATTGGGAAGTAATTTAGCAGAATATTCACTTTCCTTTGTATGCGTGAATTTAGCACATGCTGTACTTTTAGATTTATATTGATAAATATCAGCTTGCAAGTCTTCGCCTATATGCGTGTATAGTAAAGTTGAATCATTCATAAAAAAAGGCTGGCTATCATAGCCAATTGAATGGGTTACATTTTTTGCTGTTCCAAAATAAATATTACCTTCCTTTATTCTTATATCGGCAAGCCAGATATCGGATTCAATAAAATGCTGGGCAATAACAGCTTGAAATTGAATTACAAAAAAGAATAAAACAACATTAAATTTTTTCATTAGTGATTGGGTATTAAAACAGCAATATTGAAATTATCAACAAACACTTTCTCTTTGGTAGGATGCCATAAATACACTGAGAAATTATCTTTCGTAGAGCGTACTTCAGGGCTTAGGTAAAAAGATTCAATATGATTCCATTGATTTATTTTTAATTCATTATTCAGCAAATATTTGTTTCGATATTTGTAGGTGCCGTTTTCACCATGATTAAAGAGTGTAACAATTCTCGGGCTTTCACCACCAAAATTTTCAGGAATAAAAATATCAACACTTGTTTTAATCCAAAAATGATCTTTGGTTGTAATTTGAAAATATTGCTGATTAATGCCGTCAACAAATTCATTAGTCTCATTCATTATAAGTGATAAACTATCCTCTTTTCCAAAGGTTTTACAGTGTACATATTCTTTGCCCGATGGAGCAGTTTTATAACTGTAAGATACCATTAATTTTTCCTGATAATTTTGAGCGTCTATTAAAGGTTCATTTTCATCAGCACTTCTGCCAATGAGCATATATTTTTCAGCATCTTTCGGCTTTTCTGTTTTGAGAAATATTTTTTTGTAATACTCAAAAGTCATTCTTTCATGATCTAAAACATCATACTTGAACTGCCAAGCCTGAAACACATTTAAACACAAAATCAATGCAAATACCAATAAAGTTAACAGCTTAATTTTTGATATTAAATACTGCAAGCCATATCCTAAACTAATGCCTAACAATGGATAAATAGATAATATGGCTCTTTGGCTATAACTACCGCCTGCATACCACCAGCACGACCAACTTGAAACAATGTATATTGATAAGGCAGTAGGAATTAATATGGCTAAAAAGATATTTTTGTTTTTCCGATAAACTTTTGCAAGACTTAGTATTGCTATAAATGCAAGTGGTGTGTAAACAAACCAGCCTTTTCTAAAACTAAATAAAAATTGTTTAGTATAAGGTGCTAAAAAATCAAAGCCTTCTCCTGGGTTTTGGTAACTATAGTACAACCAATGATGAGTGCCTTTTTTCCAGTACCACATTTGAATTAAAATAGGAATTGAAAATAGTATTACACTGAAACCAAGTTTTACAAAGGAGGTAAAAAACCATTTAATCTTTTCAATAAAGTAACTTTTATTATTGACATTCCAAAGCAATGGAATAAGGATACAAATAATTTCATTAGGTCTGATAAGTGCAATCAAGCCGCAGCTGAAGGCCATGATAAAAAAGTACTTCCATTGTTTATTTTTGTCCCATTGGATGGTATAAAAAATTAAAATGGCATACAAAGTAAAAATTGGAACATGTGTTAATAAGGAATATTGAACCGATAATTGTAAATAGTTTGTGGCAAATACAATCAACACAAAAGAAATAATTGCAATTTTTGACTCAAAAAAAGTATAGAGAATATTAAGCAAATAATATAAGCCTATCAAGCTGAACAAGAACATTCCACTTTCAATCGTGAGCCTGTAAATTGCACTAAATCCATCTTGTTTACAATTAAAAATTGGGGCAAGCCAATGTGCAATAAAAAAAAAGGGAGCATATAAAAACGACATGCCCATACTATATTTAATAATCCAATTTCCTGTTTCTGGGTGTTGATTTATTTGATACAATGTAGCAGTGCTCTCATATTGCGATACAATTTGATTTAACCAATCTTGATTTAAAAGATAGGGATCGTGATAAATAAATTTGGCTGGTAAGTATAAATAATACCCAAAAACATCCCAAGATAAAACATTAGGTTCGGGATAGATAACTTTCAATAAAAGCAATACTAATGCTGTAAAAAGCACAGTGATTTTGCCCTGTTTATGAATACTTTGTTGATTGGTATTTAAATTCACTGCCCTCTCTTTATCTATGTTTTTTGCTTTTTCTTTTTTGCAGCAGGAAATAAAATATTGTTCAATATTAATCTATAACCCGGAGAATTTGGGTGTAAACTTAAATCGGTTTGAGGATCTCCAACATAATGTTGGTAATCTTCCGGATCGTGCCCACCATAGAAGGTCCAGGTGCCTTTTCCATATTCGCCATGGATGTAACGTGCTTCGTTTAATGATTTATTATCACCCATAATTAATACGCCAGGCTTAATAATATTTTTATTAAAAGCAGTTGTTTGTCCCATAAATCCTTTAATAATATTTTCATGATTCTGGCACAACATGCTTGGCACTGGATCCCATTTGGCACTAAAATCGAAGAGCACAAATAAATCATTCTTTTGAGGAACAGTGCGAGGAACCTTTACATCGATATTACTAAACTCATATTCCATTGGATTGGTAACTAAGTTATAATTGGTGAATGCAAACCCCTTATTGTAATCTATTTTACTACTATAATTTGGAGCACTCCCATCGCCATCAAACATGTTTTCACATATATCAATTCCCTCTGCTGAGAGCGCAATATCATAACTATCAGTAGCAGAGCACATGGCAAAAAGAAAACCACCACCTGCGGTAAAATCTCTAATTTTTTGAGCAACAGCTAACTTAAGTTGAGATACTTTTTTAAAGCCTAATTTGTTTGCTGTTGCTTCACTTAATCTTTGCTCTTCTTGATACCAAGCGGCATTGCGGTACATAGCATAAAACTTTCCATATTGACCAGTAAAATCTTCATGATGCAAATGCAACCAATCGTATAAGGGCAATTTTCCTAAAAGCACTTCTTCATCATAAACTACTTCATAAGGAATTTCGGCATAAGTAAGTACCATTGTTACAGCATCATCCCAAGGCAATTTATTTTTTGGAGAATACACGGCTACCTTAGGTGCTTTCTCCAATTTAACTTCATCCATATTGGCCTCTGGATTAGCTATTTCTTGCAGAATAGCCGTTGACTTACTATCGGCAATTACCTCATAAGAAACGCCTCTAATTAAACATTCGTTTTCTATGGCTTTAATGTTTTTAATCATAAAACTGCCACCACGATAATTAAGAAGCCAACTAATCTCCACTTCATTTTTCAATGTCCAATAGGCAATTCCGTATGCTTTAAGATGGTTTTTTTGCTCAGTATCCATAGGGATAAGCAAATACGAAGCAAAACTGTTTGCAGCGTACACCATTATAACAGCTACTATTAATACTATTTTTTTGAGCATAGTTTATTTAAATAATTACTTTCAAAGATAACAAATTAATAAAGCCCTTGGCTTAGCTTAACTTTTTTTAAAGTTAGTGAAGAAATTAATAAACTTTTAGTTGAAGGAAATATAACTAAAAAAACACACCAAATGCTCTTTGAAATCTATACTGTTAGATACAAATACACAAACACAAAAGGAATAACCATTAATAAACTATCAATTCGATCAAGTATACCGCCATGTCCAGGAAGCAGTGTGCCCGAATCTTTGATATTTTTACTTCTTTTATATAATGATTCTACTAAATCGCCATAGTTGCCAGTGAGTACCGTTATTGCGGCTAAAATAACCCAATCTGCAAATGAAATAATCGTATAATACTGCGCAATAGGATAACTAAGGGCTAAAGCTAAAATTGCGCCACCAGCAGCACCTTCCCAAGTTTTTTTAGGAGAAATACGTTCGAACAATTTATTCTTACCTAATTTTCTACCAAGTAAATAGGCACCTGTATCATTGGCCCAAACCAAGTAGAAGGAACCAGCAAGTAATTCAGGATGAAAACCAGATTTTACACCTACTAGAAATGGAATCAAACTCATAGGTAGGCCCACCCAAATAATACCTAGCAATGTAAAGGCTATTTGCCTAAAGGGATTGCTTTTTTTACGATACAACTCGCCAATAAAAACTATGCAAATCAAAGGAATAATCAATGCCATAAATTTAGATGGCAAATCATAAAAAACAGTGAGGAAACTCAATATAAAAGCACTTGAAGCCACAATAATACCCATGATTTTTTGAGGTAAATTTTCGCCCTTAATGGCTATGGTATAAAACTCATTACAACCTATAATGGTCATGGTTAAAAACAAGATGCCTAAAGAAACTGGATGATAAAACGTCATCCCAAGCAGCACTGCAACATAGGCAACACCAGTAATAGATCTTTGCCAAAAATT